>CANQAR010000080.1 GCA_947588845.1 uncultured Lachnospiraceae bacterium | reverse complement strand
TTTACGAGATTCGGAACAGCCATTTTCCAGTTTGCTCTTCTCTTATCTCTTCTCGCCTTGGAGCTTTTGTTTTTTGGACAGATTGACATGGATTACACCTCCTTAAAATTATGAAAGATATCAAGGATTTTTGCCATTCGGGGATCCGCCTGCGTATGCTCACAACCGCATGGGCCGTCGTTCAGATCATGTCCGCAGATGCTGCAGAGTCCTTTACAGTCTTCACGGCACAGCACCCGCTCCGGCCAGACCAGCAAAGCCTCGTCATGAATGAGCTGATCCACATCCAGGTAATATCCATCAATATACGTTGTTTCATCAGGATCGGTCTCAAAATCAAACCGAACATCAAGCCTGCACAAAACAGGCTTCAGGCATCGTGCGCACGGAATACGGATCACGGGCGCCGCACAGCCGGACAGACGGAACTTCCGGTCTCCCTTATTTTCCACTGTCACTTCAATGACGGGATGCCCTTCAACGGGGAAATCTCCGGTGCGGTAGGACAAAGAAGTTCGTTCCAGAACCGCCTTATAAGACGACTTTTTGTTCTCCGTCAGCAGCACATCTTTAATATCCAGCAAAGCACACTCCTCCTGACACACTCTTAGAATTATAAACGCAGGATAATGGTTTGTCAACCAGATTTTTAAATTTATTGTTGCAAAAGGGGCAGGGAATCTCCCGGAAGAAACTTCAGGGAAATCCTCCGGGAGATATTCCTGCCCTTTATGGCATTAATTCAATTCAGGATCCTTTGTCCGCCCTGTTCATCACTGCAGGCGCGGTCCGGCTCTTGCTTTGCCATGCGCATTCGCAGGCTTATACGAGCGCTACTGTCTCACGGCAGATTGCAAGTTCCTCATTTGTCGGGATAACAGCAACTTTGACTTTGGAATCCGGTGTAGAGATCACAAGATCCTCTCCGCGCTTGCCATTTGCTTCCGCATCAAGGGCAATGCCAAGATATCCAAGATAAGCGACAACCTTCGCACGGACAGTCGGAGCGTTCTCGCCGATGCCAGCTGTGAATGCGATTGCGTCAACGCCGTTCATGGCTGCCACATAGGAGCCGATGTATTTCGCGACGCGATAGCAGAATACTTCCATCGCTGCCGCTGCGTACTTGTTACCCTCGTTCATACCAGTCTCAAGATCGCGGAAATCACTGGAGAGACCGTTGGAGATGCCGAATACGCCGGATTTCTTGTTCAGAACGTTCATAACGCCCGCGATATCGAGGTTCTCTTTCTTTGCGATGTACTCCATGATCGCCGGATCCATGTCGCCGGAACGTGTTCCCATCACAAGACCTTCCAGCGGGGTAAGTCCCATGGAAGTATCCACGCACTTGCCGTTCACGACTGCGGAGATGGAAGCGCCGTTGCCAAGATGAGCGACGATCAGCTTGCTGTTCTCAAGGTCGATGCCGAGAAACTCTGCCATATGTTTGGATACGAAGCTGTGGCTGGTTCCGTGGAAGCCATAGCGGCGTACTTTGTATTTCTCATAATACTCGTACGGAAGGCCATACAGATAAGCTTTCTCCGGCATGGTCTGATGGAAAGCGGTATCAAATACTGCAACCATCGGAACGTTCGGCATCAGCTCAGTGCATGCGTTGATACCGATCAGGTTCGCCGGGTTGTGAAGCGGAGCAAGGTCATTGCACTCCTCAATTGCCGCGAGGACTTCCTTGTTGATCACAACAGAGCTTGCAAATTTCTCGCCGCCATGGACGACTCTGTGGCCTACCGCGTTAACCTCTGAAAGATTGGAGATTGCGCCGGTCTTCTCATTTACGAGCGCGTCGAGCACCATCTGGATGGCCTCTTTGTGGGTCGGCATCGGAGCTTCCGTAACTTCCTTGTCGCAGCCTGCCTTCTGATAGGTCAGTCTTCCGTCGATTCCGATTCTCTCGCAGAGACCTTTGGCGAGAACTGCCTCAGACTCGGAATTGATCAGCTGATATTTGAGGGATGAACTTCCACAGTTGATAACTAATACATTCATTTTTATTTTCCTCCGGATTAAATTCTGGGTTATCGAAGTCCGGCACCTGCCTGCCGGGGATGGGCCGGACTGTTTTTATCCTGATTTATTTGTCGTCTGCCTGGCACTGAACAGCCGTGATCGCGACTACGCCTACGATATCGTCCGCGGAGCAGCCTCTGGAAAGATCGTTGACCGGCTTTGCGATACCCTGTGTCATCGGGCCGTAAGCCTCAGCCTTTGCAAGTCTCTGCACGAGCTTGTAGCCGATATTTCCTGCGTCAAGGTTCGGGAAGATCAGGACGTTGGCCTTGCCTGCAACGTCGCTGTTCGGAGCTTTGGACTTGCCTACGCTCGGAACGATCGAAGCGTCAAGCTGCATCTCGCCGTCGAGCTTCAGACCCGGATTCTCTTCTTTTGCGATTCTGGTCGCCTCAGCTACCTTATCGACAAGCGCATGCTTTGCGCTGCCCATTGTGGAGTGGGACAGCATCGCGACTCTCGGCTCTGCGCCGACAAGAAGCTCAAAGGACTTCGCGGAAGATGCAGCGATCGCCGCAAGTTCTTCTGAAGTCGGATCCTGTACAAGACCGCAGTCAGCAAATACGAACTTGCCTTCCTCGCCGTACTCGCAGTCCGGAACGATCATCAGGAAGAATGAGGAGACAAGCTTTGTGCCCGGCTTGGTCTTCAGAATCTGGAGGCACGGACGAAGTGTATCAGCGGTGGAATGGCATGCGCCGGATACCATACCGTCTGCGTCGCCCATCTTGACCATCATAACGCCGTAGTACAGATACTGGTTCAGGAGGATCTCTTTTGCCTTCTCCGGGGTCATGCCCTTCTTCTGTCTCAGCTCGACAAGCTTGTCGATGTAAGATGCAGTCTTGTCCGATGTAGCCGGATCAACGACAACAGCGCCCGTGATATCAAGGCCCTCGCTGCCCTTCTTTACTGCTTCCTCACTGCCTACGAGAATGATGTTGGCAAAGCCCTCTGCAAGAATCTTTGCAGCTGCCTCATACGTTCTCCTGTCCTCAGTCTCGGGAAGAACAATTGTCTTCTTGTTCGCTTTTGCTTTTGCTTTCAGTACATCAATAAATGCCATGGTTGGTGGACTCCTTTCGATTAATTTACGTTAATTCCGATTATAACCTAAATTTTTACAGCGTACAAGATGAAATTTGTAAAAGAGGGCATTTTTGTGCGTACAAAAAATATGATATACTAATGACGATATACGCCCGCAGGAATGCACAGGGATTCGGAATCGAAGATATCTGCCGCCGCGAACCCGCAGGCGAATCTTGAACAGGAAGGGATGGCTGTTATGAAGGTTGTCGGAATTGTCGCGGAGTACAATCCGTTTCACAGCGGACACGCATATCATCTGCAGGAAGCGAAAAGACGGACGGGAGCGGATTTTGTGGTGGTGGTCATGAGCCCGGATTTTGTGCAGCGCGGGGAACCAGCTGTATTTGACAAATATGCGCGGACGAAAATGGCACTCCTAAACGGCGCCGATCTTGTTCTGGAACTGCCTGTCTGTTACGCGACAGACAGTGCGGAATATTTTGCCCAGGGGGCTGTGTCAATTCTGGACAGGCTGGGTGTTGTGAATATTCTGAGCTTCGGATGCGAGGACACCGGATATGAAAATTCCAGCCGGAGTACAAAATGGGATGCAGGCGCGAAGGCAGGCCGGAAAGATAATTTTAAAGAAAACCAGAAGACGGATCCGGAAAAAACGGATTCCGGTCTGTTTTGGGAAATTGCCGGGATCCTAAATGGTGAGCCGGAGCTGTTCAAAAAATCTCTGCGCGCACGGCTGTCCTGTGGTCTCAATTTCCCGAAAGCGCGTGAGGCGGCGCTTCTGGAGTATCTTGAAAGCAGGGAAGATCCTTTTCTTTCCCAGACACTTCCGGAACATTTTCTCGAAAAGCCAAATAATATTCTCGCGGTGGAGTACTGCAGGGCAATTCTGCGTCTGCAGTCAAGTATGGAGATCCTGCCGGTTGCCCGGACGGGCAACGGTTATCACGAGGAGCGGCTGTACGGACTGTTCTGCTCTGCGACTGCGCTCAGAAAGGCGATTTTTTCCGGAGAAACTTCCTCCATCCGGCGGTACATTCCGGAAAACCTGTGCAGGATTTATGAGGAAACCTGTGCGCATCCGGTTGCCGCGGATGATTTTCTGCCCCTTTTAACGCATCTCCTGCTCACAACGAAAAAGTTTGATTCCATACAGGACATCTCCACGGATCTGTCGGACCGCATCTGCAGTCTGCGTTTCAGATGTCCCGGAAAGACGTATGAAGAGCTCGTGGAATTTCTCGCGGCAAAGCAGCTGACGAAAGCGCGCATCAGGCGGTCGCTTCTCCACCTGGTTCTCGGCATCAGCGCAGATCAGACGGAGAAGTTCCGGCAAAACGGCTGCGTCTGTTATGCCAGGGCACTCGGCTTTCGAAGAGACGCTTCTCCGCTTCTGCATGAAATCAAAAAAGCTTCTTCGCTTCCGCTTCTGACTAAAAATGCGGACGCGGTACGGCGTCTGGATTCCCACGGCAGAGAAATGCTGTCCCAGGATTTTGAAGCATCCCATGTGTACCGCGGAATACGGACACTAAAATACGGGACTCTGTTTCGCTCAGAATACGAAATGAGTCCCGTCGTCATATAGCAATTCGTGACATTATGGGGGCAAAATCTCTTTTGGCCTCAGTATCATAGCATAGATTCTGGCTTGGAGCCCCTGCGCCGGAAAATTCGAACAGCGTTCCTCCGTTAATTCTTGAAGCTGTGAATCGGGGCCGGAATCCTTCCGCGGCGGTTCACGAACGCGTCGCAGGAAAACTGATTCACCGGCATGATCGGAGCGTATCCGAGCAGGCCGCCAAATTCGACGGTCTCTCCGACACCTTTTCCGATGACCGGGATGACCCTTACGGCGGTCGTCTTCTGATTGACCATGCCGATCGCCATCTCATCGGCGATGATGCCGGAGATCGTCGTCGCTTTCGTGTCGCCGGGAATCGCGATCATGTCAAGACCGACCGAACAGACGCAGGTCATCGCCTCGAGTTTTTCAAAGGACAGGGCTCCCGCTTTTACCGCGTCAATCATGCCCTGATCTTCGCTGACCGGGATAAACGCGCCGCTCAGCCCTCCGACATAAGAGGAAGCCATCACCCCGCCCTTTTTGACCTGGTCGTTCAGCAGGGCAAGCGCTGCCGTTGTGCCGGGCGCTCCGGCGTATTCCAGACCGATTTCACAGAGAATATCGGCCACGCTGTCCCCGATCGCCGGGGTCGGAGCAAGAGAGAGGTCGATGATCCCGAACGGAATACCGAGCCGCCTGGATGCTTCCTGTGCCACGAGCTGGCCGACACGCGTTACTTTAAACGCGGTCTTTTTGATCGTCTCGCACAAGGTCTCAAAATCGGCGCCCCTGACCTCTGTCAGGGCATGCTTCACAACGCCCGGACCGCTGACGCCGACATTGATGACCGCATCTGCCTCGGTTACACCATGGAACGCACCCGCCATAAAGGGGTTGTCATCCGGTGCGTTACAGAACACAACGAGCTTGGCGCATCCAAGAGAATCCTGTTCTTTTGTAAGTTCTGCCGTCTGCAGAATGATATCGCCGAGCAGCCGCACGGCGTCCATATCGATGCCGGTCTTGGTCGAGCCGACGTTCACAGAACTGCAGACGCGCTCTGTCGCCGCGAGAGCCTGCGGGATCGATCGGATCAGAAAATCGTCCGCCTGCGTCATTCCTTTGGAGACGAGCGCGGAATAACCGCCGAGAAAATTGACGCCGACTTCATGCGCCGCATGGTCAAGCGTCCGGGCGATCGTGACAAAATCCTCCGGACATCTGCAGGCGCTTCCGCCCACAAGGGCGATGGGGGTCACGGAGATCCGCTTGTTCACGATCGGAATTCCGTATTCTTTTTCAATCGCCTGCCCTGTCGGGACGAGCTCTTTCGCGGATGTTGTGATCTTTCGGTAAATTTTTTCATTCAGTGCTTCCAGATCACTGTCGATGCAGTCGAGAAGACTGATGCCGAGTGTGATCGTTCTGACATCGAGATTCTCCTGCGTGATCATTTTGTTTGTCTCATTTACCTCAAAAATATTAATCATGGAATCTCCTTAAATGCGGTGCATCATATTAAAAATATCCTCATGCTGACAGCGGATCACAACGCCGATTTCCTTTCCGACTGCCTCAAGCTCTTCCGCGATCTGCGCCCCGCTTTTCGGACTGCGCGCCGCGTCCGCCACCATCATCATATTGAAAAATCCCTGTACGATGGTCTGTGAAATATCAAGAATATTCACATTATTATCGGCAAGATACGTACATACCTTTGCGATGATTCCCACCGTATCTTTGCCGACGACCGTGATGATCGTTCTTTTCATAAATTCCTCCTGTAATATCGTGGTGTTTGCACGTCTGCATCGTACCCTCACTTTTACACTGTGACCGGTGAAGAAACTGCATCCCTTTTCGCGATGCGTATCAAAAAATCTTCCGCCCGGTAAGGATTGTCTCCTTTTGTGATTTCCGCGCAGACTGTCGCAAGCGCCAGCGATTCATAATTGTTTTCTTTGCTCAGATGCCCCAGCATGACCGTTTTTAATCCGTCATGCAGAATCTCCCCGATCAGCCTGCCCGCATTGTCGTTTGACAGATGGCCTCTGCTTCCCAGAATTCTCTGCTTGAGATAATACGGGTAGGTGCCGGTCCGGAGCATGTTGATGTCATGATTGGATTCAATCAGCACGGCATCCAGTCCTTTCAGATGTTCTACGATGTACTCATCATAATATCCGAGATCTGTTGCCACCGCCACGGCCCTGGTTCCACAGCCGATGCGGTAGGCCACCGGCTCCGCCGCGTCATGCGAGACCGCAAAGGGATAAACCTTTACATCGCAGAACGCAAACGGTTCGTCCGCGTGAATCTCGTGAAAAAGCGAACCGTCGATTTTTCCGAGGGCCGCCGTCTTTTTGATTTCCCGGATTGTTCCCGGCGCGGAGTAGATTGGGATCCCGTATTTACGCGACAGCACGCCCAGACCGCTGATATGGTCTGAGTGCTCGTGCGTGACAAGAATCGCATCCACCTCTTCCGGCTTCCGTCCCAGCCTATGCAGCCCTTCTGTGATTCTTTTCCCGCTGATGCCCGCGTCGATCAGGATGTTTGCGTGGTCCGTCCCCACAAAAATACAATTGCCGCTGCTCCCGCTGGAGATACTGCAAAAATCCATGTTTTTAATCAGCCCTTTGTCCGTTATTGTAAGTTTTAGTTACAGTTCACACCTCCACTGAGCTCGAGGTGATTTCCGGGCAGATTGCCCGGAAATCCCGAGGTCTGAGGCGCGAAATGCCACAAAAGTGGCATTTCTGTGCATCGCGGAGCGTTGTTGCTGGTCACGGAGTGAACAGTAACAAGTTTTAAGGATCCCGGATGTTCCCACATTTCCATGATCCATAATCTTTATCGTAAATCCGATAGCAGTATAAAAGAAAACCTTTGCAAATGCAATAGATTTTCCTAAAATCAGACTTGCCGTGTCCGGTTACTTTACGGGTGGCGAAATTCCAAGGCCGGCCATCGCCTCGTCGATTTGTTTCTGCGTATCTGCGGAAAAGTCGCCGCTGTTGTCAATTGTCCGGCGGCAGCGGCAGCGGTACTGGTCGTCGGGAAGCTGATTCTCCATGATCTGCAGAGCCTTTTCTCTGCTGTAGCCGCGGCTTTCCATCAGTCTCAGTACTCTCACCTGTTTATCTGCATGGATATACCAGATTTCGTCGCAGATCCGGTCATAGTGATCCTCGAGCAGCAGGGCCGCCTCGATCACCGTCAGCAAAGTTCCTTTCTCCCGCTGGCGGGCCGTTTCCCCGAGGATCCACTGCTTGACGGCCGGATGAACGATCTGATTCAGAAGTTTCAGTTTCTCCGGTTCCGCAAAGACAATGGAAGCAAGAACTCCCCTGTCGATCGTGCCGCCGCAGGTGAGAATGCCAGGACCAAATTCTTCTGTGATCCGGTCATAACAGATCCCGCCGGGCTGCTGCAGATCGTACGCGACCTGATCCGCCTGAATCACACAGGCATTGTAACGCTCCTTCATGCAGGCAAGAACGGTACTTTTTCCAGCGCCGATTCCGCCTGTGATTCCCAGAATCTTCATATGGAACTGTCATCCTTTCTCTATCATGGGGACAGAAGGTATTTTGCTCCCAGAGAGGAAGACGTCGCTGACGCGACCCGCCGCAGGCGGAGAATCCTGCAAAGCAGGATTCTTTTTTATTTGGCCTCATACCAGTTCTCCCCAGTGTGCATGTCGATCTCAAGCTTTACTTTCAGATCGGCGGCATTCTGCATCTCCCCGGCGACAATCTGCCGCACTTCTTCCAGCTCATCAACCGCGGTCTCGACAAGCAGTTCATCGTGTACCTGCAGAATCAGTTTTGATTTCAGATTACGCGCACGGAGTGACTCGCTGACACGGTTCATCGCGATCTTGATGATATCCGCCGCTGTTCCCTGGATCGGCGCGTTCATCGCGACGCGTTCCCCGAAGGAGCGCTGCATGAAATTGGAGGATTTCAGCTCCGGAACCGGGCGTCTGCGTCCGAACAGCGTCGTCACATACCCGTTCTTTTTCGCGTCGTCCACCATCCGGTCGAGGAATTCTTTGATGCCTGGATACGTCCTGAAATACTGTTCAATGTATTCCTGTGCTTCCTGACGTGTGATGCTCAGTCCCTGGCTCAGGCCGAACGAACTGATCCCGTAGACGATGCCAAAATTGACGGCCTTGGCGTTGCGCCTCAGAAGCGGCGTCACTTCCTCGGGAGCAACATGGAATACCTGGGAGGCCGTGATCCTGTGGATATCCTGCGCCTCGCGGTATGCCTGGATCAGCTTTTCGTCATTCGAGAAGTGAGCAAGCACGCGCAGCTCGATCTGCGAGTAGTCCGCGTCGAGAAATACATAACCGGGTTTGGGCACAAAGACTTTGCGGATCAGTCTTCCGAGCTCCATACGCACCGGAATGTTCTGCAGGTTCGGATCGGTACTGCTGATCCGTCCGGTCGCGGTGATCGTCTGGTGGAATTTTCCGTGAATCCGCCCGTCCGCCGCGATAAATCCGGCCAGCCCGTCCGCGTAGGTGGATTTCAACTTCGTGAGCTGACGGTATTCCAGAATATCGGCGACGATGGGATATTCCGGCGCGAGCTTGTCCAGCACATCCGCCGCGGTGGAGTATCCGGTTTTTGTCTTTTTCCCGTGCGGAAGCTGCAGCTTTTCAAACAGAATAACCCCGAGCTGTTTGGGCGAATTGATATTAAATGATTCTCCTGCCTTTTCATAAATCTGTCCTTCAAGTTCCCGGATCCGTCCCTGAAGCTGTTCCCCGTAGGCTTTCAGTTCTTCTGCTTTCACGAGGATGCCTTCCTGTTCCATCCCGTACAATGTGTATACAAGAGGCATCTCAATCTCCTCGAACAGCCGGGTCATCTGAAACTGCTCGAGTTTCTGGTCAAGCACAGGAAGCGCCAGGAGCGGGATCAGGGACTGACAGCGTGCGTACTCCAGAAATTTTTCCTGTTTTGTCTCATATGCCTGCCGCAGGCTGTCCTTTGCAAACAGCTCCTGCCGGGAAGGAATCATGCGTCCCGCGTATTCCTTTGCAATATCTTCACAGAAATAACTGTCTTTGAGCGGATTGATAAGGTAGGCCGCGACTGCCGCGTCATACAGGTTCTTCCGGTCTTCTGGAGCAATTCTGAAAGAAGAAAGCTGTTCTTTTAAATGTATCGTCGCCAGACGGCCTCCTCCGGTCAGTCCTGAGAGCTGACCGCGCAGATAGTCGGCCGGAAGTGTGTCGGAAACGCCAATCCAGCAGGAGACAAGCTTCTTTGCGCTGTGTTCTCCGGGAACTTCGGCAGCCTGTTCCGCATTCTGCTCTGTCTCTTTGACAGCCGGTACTGTGCTTCCGGATCCTGTACATGACGTCTGCGCCGCCGCTTCCGCGGAATCTTCAGAAACCAGATCAACTGTCCCGGCACAGCGGTATGAGAGCGACAGACCGAGCAGTTCGCCCTTTTCCTCTGCGATCCAGAAGCCCGCTTCCATGCCGCGTGCCTGCTCAAATATGCGGTCCGCCTCTTCCCGGCTGCTTATCTGCAGGAATTCCTCAGAAAGCTGTTCCTGTTTTTCTTCGGTATCGCTTCCGAATCGTGTCAGAAGGTTCTTGAACTCAAGTCTTCTGCACAGATTTCTGGCCTCGGCCGTGTACAGGTTTTCAATTCTGGCATCATCCTTAGAAAAAGAAATCGGAACTTCCAGGCAGATTGTCGCCAGCGTTTTGCTCATCTGCGCCATATCGTAGTGAAGCCGGATGGCTTCGCGTGCGCGCGGCGGTCTGACATTCTCAAGATTCTCATAAACCTGCTCAATAGAACCAAATTCCGTGATCAGCTTTGTGGCTGTCTTTTCCCCGATTCCCGGGACGCCCGGAATATTGTCGGAACTGTCTCCCATCAGGGCCTTCACATCGATGAACTGTGTCGGCGTTACCTGGTAACGCGTCTCGACATCCCTGGCATAGTAATCCTCAACCTCTGTTCCCGTCGCCTTTGTTTTGGGAATGCGGATCCGGATATTGTCCGTCGCAAGCTGAAGCAGATCCCGGTCGCCCGAAACCACGGACACCTCCATCCCTTCTTTTTCCATGCGGTGGGAAATAGTCCCCAGAATGTCGTCCGCCTCGTATCCTTCCATTGTCAGCACAGGAATTCCCATTGCCTGCAGCATTTCCTTCATCAGAGGAACCTGTTCGTGCAGTTCCTGCGGCATCGGTTTGCGCGTTCCTTTGTAACCGTCGAACATTTTATGGCGGAATGTCGGAGCTCTCAGATCAAACGCGACTGCCGCGTATCCCGCATGTTCTTCTTCGAGTACTTTGAACAGAATATTCAGAAAACCATAGACCGCATTTGTGTGAAGGCCTTCACTGTTAGTCAGTACCGGAATTCCGTAAAAAGCTCTGTTTAAAATACTGTGTCCGTCAATCAATACAATTTTTTCTTTATCAGCCATTTTTTCTCCTTTTTTTTGACGCTGCTGACTTTTTGCCTGACTTTTTTCCCGCTTTTTTCCCCTCATCTGCAGAACTGTCCGGAACCTGCCCGATATTTCGAAGAGGTTCCCTTTCTTTGATTACTTCAGAAAATATTTCCGACAGTTCTTCCGTGGACAATTCGGATTCCTGCTCGATGAGTTCCGCCGGACCGTAAAAATTAAGCCAGATGCGCTGGAAGACAGGTTCTACAGACTCTCCCTGGCTGAGTTGGATCCCTGTTATGATACAGAGCAAAAGCAGCAGATCCGTCAGCAGAAATAAGGCGGTTCTCAGGAGACGGAAAACCCTGGAAAGGACAATGCGGCGTTTGGATGCGTGAATACTCTCATTCAGCATTCTTTTGAAATTATAATCCGGATGATCCTCCGCGTCGAGCCGGTCCATCGCCTGATATACGGTAAAATAGATATCAAGCTCGTCCATACAGTCGCTGCACTGGTCGATATGCTTTAAAAACTGCTCCAGTTCTTTTTCGGACAGTTCTCCTTTTATGTAAGGAGTAACCATCCTGCGCGCTTCCATGCAATTCATTTCAGATTCTCCTGCTTCTGGCTGACCACAATCTGCGGCAGCGGAATTTCAATGCCAGCCTCGTCAAAACTCAGCTTGATCTTCTCTCTCACCTTCCAGAGCGCCGCCAGATACTGGGTCCACTCTACGTAAATCTGCCCTTCCAGAACGATGCCGCTGTCTCCAAAACTGGAGATGAAGACATTGACAGGCTTGTCCGGCAGACGCTCCGGGATCCTGCGGAGAACGTCGTCAAAAATATTCATGGCAAGTTTTAGATCCGCCTCGTAGGAAATCGGGCACTGTACCTCCACGCGGCGGGTGGTCTGTTTCGAATAATTCTCAATCACACTGCTCATAAGCGTACTGTTCGGGATGACCACAGTTCGGTCGTCCGCCCCGACCAGCGTCGTGTAGACCAGCCCAATCTCGCTGACCGTACCGGCATAACCGGAAGCATTGATAAAATCTCCCAGATGGATCGGCTTCATTATCGCGAGAAGGAGCCCTCCGGCCAGGTTGCTGAGGCTGCCCTGCAGAGCAAGGCCAAGAGCCACGCCGATGGAACTGATGATCGCGGCAAGAGACGCGACCTCAACGCCGACGCAGGTCAGAATGGCCATGATCAGAGCAAGATACAGGACAGCCCTCGCAGCGTTTCGGGCAAAACTGCAGACCGTCGGGTCCCATCCTTTCCGCTCTGCCATTTTGTCCATGATCCGGATGAAGGTATTTATGATCCTTCTCCCAACGAAAAACAGCACAAATGCGAGGATCAGCTGCAGGATTTTTGTGACAAAAGCCAGCTGCATGCTTTCCCACCAGGACTGAAGAAGTTCAAAAAGCATCGAATGATCAATTGGTACTTCCTCGGTCTCTGATTCCGGGGCCTCCGTTTCCTGAGGTTCCGTTTCTTCCATAGGAGCAGTTTCTTCTGCATTGTCCAAAGCGCCTGTTTCTGTCGCCAGACTTTCTGTGTCCGGGACTGTTTCTTCATATTCTGATAATTCTTCTGTAAACAGTTCTGTCTCTCCGGAATTTTCCTCTGTTTCGGAAAGAAGTTCTGTTTCCGGAGATTCTTCCGCGTCCGTAACAGATTCCGTAGTTATTTCCGTAGAGGGTTCTGTGGGTTCTGTGGCTTCAGCTGCTTCCGTTGTCCGTTCTGTTTCTGTAAAAGATTCGCCGGACTCGCTTTCCTCCGGCTCGGTCAAAGTCTCTGAATGTCCGGGCGTTTCCAGCGGATGTTCAGACATCTCCGTCTCCACGGGTGCTTCGGTCCAGCTGCTGAAACCGTCAGTCTCCCATTCATCCATAATGGAAGAAGGCCCTCCGGAGAAATCCAGATCAAGTTCCGTTGTCTCCTGGTTTATGTCAGAAGGAGGTTCCTGCTCATGTTCCCCTGCTGTCTCAGGCAGTACAGGCGCTTCCGTTATTCTTTCCTCTGTTATGCCTTCATAATGGCTTTCATAATGGCCGACTTCCGATGCGGCATGAACCGTCTTCCCATTGAAATCAAGGACAAACAACAGTACTGCCAGATACCAGATAAAAAATTTTGTGTTTCTTTTTAACCGCATTTCTGCATATCCCCTTTTAATGATTTCTCCTCAGATTCCTCAAATGTTTCCGCGTTCCACACCTGTTCATTATAACGGCTGCCCCGTTTAACGTCAATATTTTTGACATCTTTTCACAAATTTGATACAATTACAACAGCTTGCAATCCGGCGTTTCTGCCGCCGGCTGTCAGACAAAACCGTGTATCGGAAAGGAGTGTTTTATATGAAAGAAAAACTGTACACAATTCCGCTGAACGATGCTCTCAATGCGCATGATGAGTGCCCGTTCTGCTTTATCGAGCGCAAGCTTGAGCAGGATACGATTGATTTTGTAATCGGGAACAGTTCTTCCTATATGGAGAGCGATATCCGCGCTCAGACAGACGAAATCGGTTTCTGCCGCGAACATATGAAAAAGATGTTCGATTACGGCAACGCGCTTGGCAATTCTCTGATCCTGCAGACGCATTACAAAAAACTGCGCGCTGAGATGAGCAAAAAATTCGCCGCTTACCAGCCAGGCAAATCTTCCTTCCTCAAACGAGTGACCGCAAAACCTGAGGACGCGAAAAGCGCGATCGGCGAGTGGACGGCAGAAAAAGACTGCTCCTGCTACGTCTGCCGCGGCCTGAAGGATACGTTTGAGCGTTACATTTCCACTTTTTTCGGCATGTATACGAAAGATGAAAGTTTCCGGGACAAGATCAAAAACAGCAAAGGATTCTGCCTTCACCATTTCGGCATTCTCTGCGACCGCGCGGAACATTATCTGAACGACAAACAGAAAGCGGAATTTTATCCGATGGTGTTTGCGCTGATGGAAGAAAACATGAAGCGGATTCAGGAGGACATCGACTGGCTGGTCGACAAGTATGATTACCGGAACAAGGACGCCGACTGGAAAAACTCCAGAGACGCGCTGCAAAGAGGCATGCAGAAGCTGCGGGGAGGCTATCCGGCGGATCCGGTATATAAAATGAAATAAAAGAATGTTCCTGTGACACAAAAAATTATCTTGCATTTTCTGGTTATCTGTGATATGGTAAGTCATGTGCCGAACAGAACTACAGCAGACGTGCCGTTTGTTGTACATATATGCCGCTGTGGCGGAATTGGCAGACGCACTTGACTCAAAATCAAGCGGGTAAAACCGTGCCGGTTCGAGTCCGGCCAGCGGCATCAAAAGCTCAGCTCCGAAGTATCCTGCTTCGGAGTTTTTTCTGTATGAACGGAAACAGGCCCTGCGCTTCCAGACGGATGTTTATCCGGGCCAGTAAGGAGGAAAACACAATGTATGAATTGATTCAGGTTTCAGAAAACAGCTATTACATTCAAAGCCCCGCTAAAATCGGACTTGTCCGGCTGGACGATACGAATGTCTGTCTGATTGACAGCGGAAATGACAAAGACGCCGGCCGAAAAGTCAGACAGCTTCTGGATGCCAGCGGCTGGAAATTAAAAGCAATCTATAATACTCATTCTAATGCGGACCATATTGGGGGCAATAAATATTTGCAGGGACAGACAGGCTGTAAAATCTACGTGCCGGGAATCGACTGCTGTTTCACAAGATACCCGATTCTGGAGCCGTCATTTCTTTACGGCGGATATCCCTGCAAGGATCTCCGGCATAAATTCCTGCTGGCTCAGGAGAGCAGCGCGGAGTATCTGACAAAGGACGTGCTGCCGGAGGGGTTTGAAATTATCCGCCTGCCGGGACATTTTTTTGATATGGTCGGCTTCCGGACTCCTGATGATGTAGTGTTCCTCGCAGACTGCCTTTCAAGCAGAGAAACGCTGGACAAGTACCAGATTGGCTTTATCTATGATGTCGGCGCCTATCTGAAAACGCTTGAAATGGTAAAATCCATGACGGCAAAAGTATTTGTTCCGGCTCACGCGGCCGCGGCAGAGGATATTTCCGAACTGGCCCAGTACAACATAGACAAGGTCAAAGAGATCGCGGACAAAATTGTGGAGCTTTGCAGAGAACCTCTCTGCTTTGAGGTAATTCTGCAAAAGCTGTTTGCAGAATATGGCCTGACGATGAATTTTGAACAGTATGCGCTCGTGGGCAGCACGGTCCGCTCGTACCTTGCGTGGCTGAAGGATACGAACAGGCTGAACGTCGTATTTGAAAACAACATGCTTCTCTGGGAACAGAAACGGGAAGCGCATTAAAAAACGGGGGTTGTCAGAAAATGTCTGATGGCATATTTTCCGACAGCCCCTTGATTCTACTTTTAAATTTTCCGACAGATTGTACTGCGAATTTAATACTTCATGTCTTTTAAGATATCGCAGAAATCAAACGTCGCGAAATAATCCTTCGGCGTCTCGGCGCGGCGGATCAGTTTTGCCGTCCCGTCCTCACAGAGAAGCACCTCCGCCGATCTGAGTTTTCCATTGTAGTTGTAACCCATCGAATAGCCGTGAGCGCCCGTATCATGGATTACCAGCAGATCTCCCATATCGATTTTCGGAAGTTTGCGGTCGATCGCAAATTTGTCGTTGTTCTCACACAGGGACCCCGTCACATCATAGGTGTGATCGCAGGGCAGATCCTCCTTTCCCATCACGGTGATGTGGTGGTATGCGCCGTACATGGCCGGGCGCATCAGGTTGACCGCGCAGGCGTCCACGCCGATATATTCTTTGTGCGTGTGTTTTTCATGGATGGCTTTAGTCACGAGACAGCCGTACGGTCCAAGCATGTAGCGGCCAAGCTCCGTGTAAATCGCCACATCGCCCATCCCCGCCGGAACAAGGATCTTTTCATATACCTTGCGGACTCCTTTGCCGATCTTATAGATGTCATTCTTTTCCTGATCCGGACGGTATGGAATTCCGATTCCGCCGGAGAGGTTGATAAACTTGATATCCGCGCCGGTTTTCTCGTGCAGCTTTACCGCAAGCTCAAACAGGACGCCGGCCAGCATCGGATAGTAATCGTTTGTCACCGTGTTGCTTGCGAGGAACGCGTGGATACCGAATTCTTCCACTCCCTTCGCTTTCATGATGCGGAAGGCCTCCTCGATCTGCTTTTCTGTCATGCCGTACTTGGCGTCGCCGGGGTTGTCCATGATATCGTTGCTGATCTTGAACACACCGCCGGGATTGAAACGGCAGGACATCGTCTTCGGAAGGTATCCAACAGCTTCCTCCACCTTCTCAATGTGCGTGATGTCGTCGAGGTTGATGATGCCTCCGATATCCGCACACTTTTTAAACTCGGGAAGCGGCGTGTCGTTTGAGGAAAACATCACATTGTGGCCGGTGATGCCGATCGCTTCGGAGAGCATCAGCTCCGTCATGGAAGAACAGTCGGTCCCGCAGCCGTATTCCTTCAGAATATTGATCAGAAACGGATTCGGCGTCGCCTTCACCGCGAAAAATTCCTTGTATCCTTTGTTCCAGGAAAAAGCGTCGTAGAGCTCCTTTACATTTTCGCGGATTCCTTTTTCATCGTACAGATGAAACGGCGTCGGAAATTCCTGTACGATCTGGTCAAGCTGTTCTTTTGTTACAAATGGTCTTTTCATAGTTATTTCCTCTCCTCGTATTATGAAGTTACATGCAGACGACAAAATAATTTGTATCCGCGGTGTCCTGAACTTTACCACGTTAACAGAACACAATACCATGGTTACTATAAGCCGAACGGAATGATTTGTCAACAGATGTTACATGTGCACATTATTCTTCATAAAATGAATTCTCTCTATTTTCATTGTCAAACAGGTTGTTGTACTGAAGAATCTCATACTCGTTCAGCAGCTCCTGGTATGTATTCTGCGAATAATTCTGAAATGTACCGGACGCATCCCGAAGTCCGTTCGCGTTGACGACAGGAAGCTGTTCCATCAGATCGGACAGAAACTGCTGATACCCGGTGAGCGGAATGCCTGCGGCCTCCATCAGGATATCTCCAAGATAATTCACGCTGATTCCGTTGCTGATTTTGCTGCTGATTTCGTCGTAATTTTTCAAAGCCTGGTTGCTCCATATAACGAACGGTACGCGGTAGGCGGTCTGCTCCTCGTCAATGGACGGATCGTCCGTGGTTCCGGTAATTCGCCGGACCACATTGGTGATATAATCCGAAGGCTGATGATCTCCGAGCATCAGGATAACGGCTGGCTCGTCCTCCTGTGCAAACCGGGAAGCCAGATCTTCCAGAGCCTGATCGGACAGGTTCATCAGCGTCAGGTATTTTTCGGTAGAAGTAACACTGAGCGTCTTCGGACTGACATCCGGAAGCGTCAGATAAATGTCAAAATCCGGTGTCTCTCTGCTGTAGCCGCCATGGTTCTGCATCGTCACTTCAAAAACAAACACTGGATTTCCGGATTTCATTTCCGTATATTCCTTAAAAATTTTATCAAAAGCGGCTTTATCACTGATATATCCCCGGTATTTCGCTGAATTTCTTTCAAAATTTTTAAGTGACAGGAAATTATCAAAGTCAAAATATTTAAGATATACTTTGTCGCGGTCCCAGCCGGATGCATTGTAAGGATGAATCGCGAGCGTCTGATACTCAAGATTTTTCAGGCGACTGGTCAGATTCGGCAGCGGTTCGTTGATATACTGCTGGTAAGGAACGCTTCCGGCCGGCAGGAATGCCATGGTATTTCCGGTCAGAAATTCAAACTCCGTGTTGGCTGTATTTCCACCCTTGACGGAGACATAAACTTCTCCTCCGATACTCTTCTCGTCCTTCTCTTCCTGAATACTGCTGACAAACGGCATAACTACTTCTTTTCCACCCTTCTCACCCGTCCTGGAATTATAGACAGAGAAATCCCCGTAGACAGAAAGGTCGGAAAAGGCCTCGTTCATGATCACGATGATATTTGGGAGTTCCGAGGGTTCCGGATCATCGCCTGCTTTGTCTTCCTGGTTCGAATGATCCAGATCGTCGCCTGCTTCGTCTTCCTGGAAGGGCTCCTGAAGCTCCTGCACTTTTTCTACGGAGTAGCCCGACGGCTCGTCAAGCGCAAGAAAACGCAGATTACCGAGGAACGCGGCCGCGATTCCGTTGTTGCGGTACAGGACATTCAGCGTGAACAGCGTCGTGTCCATTCCGAAGAAGCTCTGCACGTCGCTTCTCTGGATTCCCGTGACATAGATGCCCATCAGAATGACAAAAACGACAGTCGGCAGAAACCGGGATATCCAATTTGTAAAACGCACCTCTGATTTGGAAAATAAAAGCATGATCCAGATAAAAGCAAACAGGACAAACACAATCCTCCAGGTAAAAGTGAAGGAATAGCTGTCAGAGACGCTTAAGGCTGTCCGGATCGACAGGAAATCCCATGGAACAATCGGATGGGAGCGGAACTGCACGACAAAATAATTGGTCAGCCCGAACAGCATCGGAATCAGGGTGGCGATAATCCCTCCTGCCCGGACGCTTCCTGACAGGAAAATACAGATTCCATAGAGAATCCAGAAAAACAGCAGGTTCAGAAACAGGATCGGCGGATCCAGATCCTGCGGTACATGCGTGTAAAATTCGAGGCTGCAGAGCGCCGCGGCCGGCAGCAGCACCATCATTAGTATTGTAATGATTTTTTCAGCTGCTCCGGTCTTTACTGTCTTCGTTTTTTTATTGTTTTTCACAGCTGTTCCGGTCTTTGCCGGCTCCGTCTCTTCCTCGTTTTTCACAACTGTCCCGATTTTTACAGGCCAAAAACAGAAGAGGCCCGCTCCCGCGGCAAGCGCCAGAGCGATGAACAGATATCTTTCGTTCATACCCTCTCCCTGGACGGCAAGTGCCGTCAAAACAAGCATAGCTGCGGTCACAGCAAATGCGCCCGCAGCTCTCATCTTTGAGATATTCGTTCCTTTCATGATTGTCACACCTTATTGATTTTTTCTGATATGCTGATGGGTAAACAGGTGATCCTGACAGTATTCATAGTTTCCCTCGCATTTGGAGCAGAACCGAAATTCCAGCAGCTCCCCGTCTTTCTCTGTCCTTCCGCAGATCGCGCATCTGTGAACAGACACGGATTTCGGTCTGGCTTTTGCCACATTGCGCTTGAATTCCTGTCTTCTTTTGACCTCCTTCGGGGAGTAGCGCTGCATATTTCGCGTGGAGAAGAAAAAGATCAGGAAATTCAGCAGCGACGCAAAAATCGCCGTCTTGACCGCCCAGTTCCCCTGCGTGAAATCCGCAAGCAGGAGCGCTCCGTACAGCAGGCCCATCCATTTGATTTTGATCGGGATCAGAAAGTACAGCATCACTTCCATATTCGGATAGCTGAGCGCAAAGGCAAGAAAAATTGACATATTAATATAATATGTGCTGAAATACGGGCCGAATCCGACGACAGCCGCTCCACGCGCCGCGCCATATACAAAATACAGTACAAACGCGCCGAGCACGGTAAAAATCAGTCCCGCGAAAATATAGACATTGAACCGGAAAGCGCCCCATGTCTGCTCCAGGATCTTGCCGAGTGAAAAATAAAAATACAGCATAATGATCGTAAAAATGCTTAATCCGGAAGGCGGAATCAGAATCCATGTGACGATCCTCCAGATCTGTCCCCGCAGGATGTACGCGGGTTCCAGCGTGCAGTAATTGAGCACGTTCGGCATAAACAGGCTGATCAGATAACCGGCAGCATAAAGCGCGATGATGACAGCCGGCAGATTGCGTATCGCATATTTTCCGAATCTGCGCTCCATCTTGTTTAAAAATTTCATAAAACAGGCTCCTTATCTTTGCAGTGTCGCTCCGTATCTGTTCCGTGAATTCACAGATACATTCCTCTAGTGATTATAAGTTTCCTTCCCCTTTTTGTCAATTGCGGCAAAGCCGTTTTCGTCCCTTTTATAATTTTTTAAGAAAAAATCCGGAAGTTTCGGAATGCAGATTTCATCTCCAATCTGAAGGTTGTAGACGTCTACATAGGGGTTTGCGCAGAACAAAGCAAAGACTCCGACTCCATATTTTTTTCCGAGCTTATACAGCGTATCCCCCTTTTTTACTGTATGAATAAAACCGATACAGCCCTTGTCATTCATGATCGTTTCACTCCAATTAAAAAAATTCTACTGCTATTATATGCCGGTTTTGGCAAACTGCTTGCAATCTTTTTCGGATTCTGGTACGCTGTCCTGTAATGCCTGCTACAGTGCTGCATTAATTTCGAAACGACAGAGGCGCACAGGTACGCTGTCTCTGCACAAGATCAAAAAACGGATAAGGAGAATTGTTATGGCAGGATCTACATTTGGAACTATTTTCAGAATCACTACCTGGGGAGAATCCCACGGACCGGGGATCGGCGTTGTGATCGACGGCTGTCCGGCAGGACTTGATCTTGACGAATCCGTGATTCAGCGGGATCTGGACCGGCGCAGACCGGGGCAGAATAAATACACGACCGCCCGCAAAGAAGGCGATCAGGCCGAGATTCTCTCCGGCGTATTTGAAGGAAAGACAACAGGAACTCCCATCTCGATCCTGATCCGGAATCAGGATCAGCGCTCCCGCGATTACGGCAATATCATGGAACTTTACCGGCCGGGGCACGCAGACGTCACGTTTGACGCCAAATACGGTTTCCGCGATTACCGCGGAGGCGGCCGTTCTTCCGGACGCGAGACGATCGGACGCGTCGCTGCAGGCGCTGTGGCGCGTCGTCTGCTGGAATCGCTCGGAATTACAGTAACGGCATACACGCGCTCAATCGGTCCTGTATGGGTTGATGATGACAAGCTGGATCTGGCCTATGCGTCGGACAGTCCGCTGCACATGCCGGACGCGGCGGCGGAAAAACGCGCGCAGGAATATCTGGATTCCTGTATCCGCTTGCAGGATTCTGCCGGCGGAACGATCGACTGTATTGTGACGGATCTCCCTGCGGGGCTTGGAGAACCGGTGTTTGAGAAGCTTGACGCACGCCTCGCACAGGCTGTCATGTCAATCGGCGCGGTAAAAGCTGTTGAGATTGGCGCAGGGACAAAGGCCGCGTCAATGAACGGTTCTCAAAATAACGACTGGTATGAGCAGAACGAAGAAGGACCGCGCAAGGCGACCAACCACAGCGGAGGAACTCTCGGAGGAATCAGCGACGGCAGCCCTCTTCTGCTTCGCGCTTCCTTTAAACCGACTCCTTCCATCGCGCAGCCGCAGCAGATGCTCGGACGAGACGGGAAATGCCATGAAGTGTCCATTCACGGCAGACATGATCCGGTCATCGTACCACGTGCGGTCGTCGTTGTCGAGGCAATGACCGCTTTGACGATCGCAGATCTTCTGCTCGTAAACATGGCGGCCCGGATGGATCACATCAGAAAAATTTATCAGAAACAGGACAAGTAATGGGATTTCTGTGCATCGCGAAGCGTTGTTACGTTTACGACCCGCAGGGGGAGTGAGCAGTAACAACAGATTGACAGGAAAACCAGGCAGAGAAAAAGGACAGGAACATTTCCAGGAAATCCCACTGAGGGGACTTCCGGGAAACAGCCTGTCCTTTCCAAAATTACAATGTTGGATCCACTTTCGAGATCAGGATGCAGTTCGGCGTCTCGATCTTGATCGGTCTTCCTTTCATCACAAGCAGTCCTTTTTCATAATCGATTGTGAAAAAGGTCATCTCATTCGATTCATGGTTCAAGGATACGAGTGTCTTCTCCCCCGGGAATACATCGAGATCTTTCGGGTATTCGCCGCTGATCGGCAGAGAACAGAGTCTCTCAAGCAGCCCTGTCTCCTGGTCCACCTTGAAGATTGTTGCTGAATTTTCTCCGGCCACGGAGCAGTACAGATATTTTCCGCTCGGGGACAGCTTCATGCCGCAGGCCGCGCTTCCGATGGAATTCTGCCTTCTCAGCACGGATATCTCCTGGATTTTTTCAAAATCCGGCGTCTTGCCGGTGCCGTCGTATTTGTAGACCGTAACTTCGTTCGTCAGCTCGCTGTTGAGATACGCAAAGCGGCCGTCATGGCTGAAGGTGAGCAGCCTCGGGCCGGAATCCAGCTTGCAGCGCAGAATATCCGCCAGATGCAGACGTCCTGTGTCAGTGCGCACCTGGTACAGTTTCACATGATCGATGCCGTTGTCGACCGCACACAGATATTTGTCGTCCGGAGTCGGGATAACGCAGCTCACATGCGGACGGAAATTCCGCTCCGCAACGCTGCCGACACCTTTGTGGAACACGCCCGACATGATTGAACCAAGCCGTCCGTCCTTATGTGTATGTACAACGGTCACTTTGCCGTCGTGATAGCCGCCGACGTAAAGAAAACGCCCGCTTTTGTCTGTCGAGAGGTAACAGCCTCTCATCCCGTTGATCCCCACTTTGTTGATCGGCTCAAGTCCGCCGTCCGGCAGGATGCGCAGAACCTCAACGCCCTCATCCGCGATGGAATACAGATATTTTCCGCTGTAGGACTTTGTCATGTGGGATGCGTTGTTGACCGGAATTACTTCTCTCTCGGTCATGGTTCCTTCTTCTATATTGAGATCATAAATATGAATTCCGATGCTGCTGCCATGTGTGTACGTGCCTACATACGCAACATATTT
>CANQAR010000079.1 GCA_947588845.1 uncultured Lachnospiraceae bacterium | reverse complement strand
AACACGCTGCTGACACCGTACGGCAACAACTACGACCTTCTGATCGCGGGATCGATGTTCGGTATCATCCCGATTCTCGTTATCTACCTGATCTTCAACCGTTATCTGGTAGCAGGTATGACATCGGGCGCGGTCAAAGGCTGATGCAGTTTTAATAAAGCAAAAAGCATCTCACAAAACGCTGTTTCTGTGGGACAAAAAGGAGGATGAAAAGTCCTCCTTTTTTGATGAATTGATGAAGAAAAAGTATTGACAAGATATACACATCAGGCATATGATGAAATCAATAATTTTGTTGCCGGCATGAGATTGCCGGTTTGCATCACGTTTGATTAGTGTTTACGGAAAATATAGGAGGGGAATTTTTATGGCGGCAGTAAGTACAAATATCAAAATTGATCCGAAATTAAAGCAGGAAGCGCAGGAACTTTTTGAAAGTTTGGGTCTTAGTCTGAGTTCCGCAATCAATATATTTCTGCGTCAGTCTGTACGTGAGCAGGCTATTCCTTTTCGGGTGGGAAAACCTGTTCCGAATTCTGAAACGGTCAGGGCTATTGAAGATGCAAGAAATGGGATAGGACTGAGCAGAGGATTTAATTCTGTTTCAGAGCTGATGGAGGATCTGGATGCTGACGATTAAATATCAGACAGCTTTTAAGAAAGACTATAAAAGAAATTTGCTTTCACAGAAGTCATATCAAGAAGAGGAAGTGGAGGAAGAACTGTCCAGATATAGAGTTAGTGAAAACTTTAAAATGTTAACGCCGAAAGCAAGAGTAAAGTAATTTGGGAGGGTGACAATGGCCAAATTAACATTTTCAATCAATCAGGATTTCTTTCAAAGTATTTCTGATATTCTGGAAAAAGCTCGTAGAAACGCTAAAACTGCCGTCAATCTTTCTATGGTTTATGCTTATTTTGAAATCGGCAGAATGATCGTTGAGGAAGAACAGAATGGAGAAGACCGTGCCGCCTATGGCAAGCAGCTTTTGAAAGAATTATCTAAGTTTCTGACCCAAAAACATGGAAAGGGTTATTCTGCAGAGAACTTGAAATTGATGCGGCGTTTTTATATGGTTTATTCGAAGGATCAAATTGGGGAAACAGTGTTTACCCAATTTGAAAATCTACCAACAGCCAGTACCGGCAGAAAATTTTTCCTGAGCTGGTCGCATTATTTGAAATTGATGCGGATCGATAATGTGGATGAGCGGCATTTCTATGAGATTGAGTCTGTGAAAAATGACTGGAGCCTCAGTGAGTTGAAACGCCAGTATAACAGCGCTCTCTATGAACGTCTGGCACTTAGCACGGATAAAGAAAAAGTTTACAGACTTGCAAAGGAGGGACAGCAGGTAGAAACGCCTAAGGATGCGGTAAAGGATCCCTATGTCCTTGAATTTCTTGGATTAAAAGAACTTCCGGAATATTCGGAAAGTGAGCTGGAGAACCGTATTATCGATCATCTGCAGCAATTCCTTCTGGAACTTGGCACGGGTTTTGCATTTGTTGGCCGGCAGGTACGCTTTACGTTTGATGAAGAACACTTCATGGTCGATTTGGTCTTCTATAACCGGCTGCTGCGCTGTTTTGTTCTTTTTGATTTGAAAATCGGGGAATTGAGGCATCAGGATATTGGTCAGATGCAGATGTATGTCCATTACTATGACCGCAAGGTGAAACTTCCTGACGAGAATCCAACGATTGGCATTTTACTCTGTCGTGAGAAAAACAATGCGATTGTGGAAATGACTTTGCCGGAAGATAATTCACAGATTTTTGCCAGCAAGTATGAGACGGTTTTGCCCAGCAAAGAAGCTCTGAAAAAATTATTGGAAGAACACCTTGCAGATGTTTTATAAAAAGCAAAAATATTTTAGAAAAAAGCAAAAAAAAGTACTTGTGGAAGGTGCCTGCTGTGTGTTAATCTAATGACAGAAACCTGCGTAGCAGAGGGTTCGAAATAACCGGATTTTTATTCATGGTGGAGCTGGTTGTGCACGCTGTGCAGGTTTGCTGCGGAAATGTATGACATCATGGGGGCAAGAATCTTTTGGCCTCAATATTTTAATGATGAAAAGGACGAGGTGAAAATGGCGAAGTACATTATCAACACAGAGCATAAAAAGAGTAAGATCAACCGTGAGATCTACGGGCATTTTTCCGAGCATCTGGGGAGATGCATTTACGGCGGTCTGTATGTCGGGGAGGATTCGGATATCCCGAACACGAACGGCATGCGCAATGACGTTGTGGAGGCGCTGCGCGAGATCCGTGTGCCGGTCCTGCGCTGGCCGGGCGGCTGCTTTGCGGACGAATATCACTGGAAGGACGGCATCGGCCCGAAGGAATCCCGCAAACGGATGGTCAACACAAACTGGGGCGACGTCGTGGAGGACAACAGCTTCGGAACGCACGAGTTCATGGAGCTCTGCCGCCAGATCGGCTGCAAGACGTACATCAATGGCAATGTAGGCAGCGGCAGCGTACAGGAGATGTCCGAGTGGGTTGAGTATATGACGTTCGGCGGAACTTCCCCGATGGCGGAGCTGCGCCGGGCAAACGGGCAGGACGAGCCGTGGAAGGTGGATTATTTCGGAGTCGGCAATGAGAACTGGGGCTGCGGCGGCAATATGACGCCGGAGTATTACGGGAACTTATACCGCCGGTATCAGACGTTCCTCAAGGATTACAACAAGGATTACGCGAATCCGTTCAAGGAGAATCCGGACAGGATGCGCAAGATCGCGTGCGGCGCGAATATCGACGATTATGAGTGGACGGACGGCGTGTTAAAGACATTGTTCCGCCACTGTGAGGACAAGTTCCACGGACATACGGACGGGCTTTCCCTTCATTATTATGTGCATCCGGAAGGATGGGATATTAAAGGCAGCGCGACCGATTTCGATGAAAAGGTGTGGTACAAGACGCTGGCGAAGGCTCTGTACATCGAGACACTGATCGAGCGGCATGCAGCGATCATGGATCAGTATGATCCGGAGAAGAAGCTCGGCATGATTGTGGACGAGTGGGGCGCCTGGTACACGGTGGAGCCGGGCACGCATCCGGGCTTCCTGTATCAGCAGAATACGATGCGCGACGCTCTGGTGGCAGGTATTTCCCTGAATATCTTTAACAAACATTCCGACCGCGTGAAGATGGCGAACATCGCGCAGATCGTGAATGTGCTTCAGTCCGTGATTCTGACTGAGGGGCCGAAGATGCTGAAGACGCCGACATGGCATGTATTTAATATGTACAAATACCATCAGGACGCGACGCTCGTGGACAGCTACATCGAGACAGAGACGATCGGTGAGGAGGAAGAATATCTGGTGCCGAACCTGACCGAGTCCGCGTCCATCGATCCGGACGGAAAGCTGCAGATCACGGTGACAAACCTGTCAGCCGCGCAGAGCTATCCGGTGGAGACGCTGATCACGGGCCGCAGGGTTGAGAAATTCAGCGCGGAGATCCTTTGTGAAGAGATGCACGCGAAGAATACGTTTGACGAGCCGGACGCGGTCAAAACGAAAGCATTCGACGGCGTGGAGAAGGTGCACGGCGGACTTAAATTTGAGATTCCGGCCTGCAGTGTGGTGCATATCACGGTTGAATGATAATTTTCCGTTACAGTCCCCCTACTGAGCTCGAGGTGATTTCCGGCAATCTGCCAGGAAATCCTGAGGTTTGAGGCAGGCTAAACAGAAAGAGCATGAAAAAGGCTGTCGGCGGCAGGATTTTTGCAGGTTGAAAACATCCTGCGGCTGGGATCAAAGCAATGACGGAAGCGAATATGGGAATTGACAATAGAAAGAATGAACCGAAGCGGTTCTGCCGCAAGTGCTTAATCCGGGAACTGGGAATGGACGAGTATTTTCGGAATCTTCAGGATTATATCCGGAATCTGGATCCGGATCTGAAAGTGCAGGATGAGATTTATGAGGAACGGCTCGCGAAGTGCAAGGAGTGCGCACAGCTGACGCAGGGGCTCTGCCGGGTCTGCGGCTGTTATGTGGAGCTGCGTGCCGTGATGAAGAAGAACTCGTGTCCGCTGGGGAAGCCGGCGTGGGTGAAGATCGACGAAGCAGAGAACGAAATATGAAAGTGTAAAAGTCAGCGGATGGGCGAATGTCTATCCGCTGGTGAAAGCAGTGAGTGAAACATCAGGGTATTTGATTCACACAAAGAGACAAAGGAGTTGTATAATGTGATCTGCCGCATCGGCAGAAGAAGGAGGAATATACCTTGCAGAAATTTGCGAAAATGGTAATCGATAAAGATTTCCGCATATCTGAGATTGACAAGAGAGTTTATGGCTCTTTTATCGAGCATCTTGGACGCGCGGTATACGAAGGAATTTATCAGCCGGGACATCCGACAGCGGACGCGAACGGATTCCGCCGTGACGTGATGGAGCTCGTGAAAGAGCTGAACGTCCCGATCGTGCGCTATCCGGGCGGAAATTTTGTCTCCAGCTTTGTCTGGGAGGACAGCGTCGGTCCTGTGGAGCAGAGGCCGAAACGTCTGGAACTGGCGTGGAGAAGCCTGGAGACGAACGAGATCGGCGTCAATGAGTTTGCGAAATGGACGAAAGCGGTCGGGGCCGATGTCATGATGGCGGTCAATCTTGGAACGCGCGGTGTGGCGGATGCCTGCAATCTTCTGGAATACTGCAATCATCTGTCAGGAACGAAGTACTCTGATCTGCGCATCAGCCATGGCGTGAAGGAGCCTCACAATATCAAGGTATGGTGTCTTGGAAACGAGATGGACGGCCCGTGGCAGCTCGGCGCAAAGACGCCGGTGGAGTACGGACGTCTGGCCTGTGAGACGGCGAAGGCGATGAAGCTGATCGATCCGACGATTGAGCTTGTCTCCTGCGGCAGCTCAAATACAGGTATGCCGACCTTCCCGCAGTGGGAGGCGACGACGCTGGAGCACACATATGATTATGTGGATTATGTTTCCCTGCACCAGTATTTCGGCAACCGGGACAACGACACCGAGGATTTCCTCGCGCTCTCGATGGAGATGGATCATTTTATCAAGACTGTAATTTCCGTGTGTGATTTTGTGAAGGCGAAGAAGCGCGGAAAGAAGGATATCAACCTGAGCTTTGACGAGTGGAATGTCTGGTTCCATTCCGATGCTGAGGACGACGATACGATGAAGAACCGTCCGTGGCAGCATGCCCCGGCGCTTCTGGAGGATCACTATACGTTTGAGGATGCTCTTCTGGTCGGCCTGATGCTGATCACGCTGATCAAACATTCCGACCGTGTGAAGATGGCCTGCCTGGCGCAGCTTGTCAATGTCATTGCTCCGATCATGACGGAGAAGGACGGCGGCGCGTGGAAGCAGACGATCTACTATCCGTATCTGCATGCGTCACGCTTCGGGCGCGGCATTGCTCTTCAGCCGGTGCTTGCTTCCTCAAAGCATGACACGAAGAGCTATACTGATGTCACAGATATCGATTCCGTGGCTGTCTGGAACGAGGAGGCCGATGAGCTGACAATCTTTGCCGTCAACCGCGATCTGAAAGACGATATCGTCCTGACCTGTGATATCGGAAACTTTGAGGGGTATGGCCTGATTGAGCACATTGTTCTGGAGTGTGATGATCTGAAAGCGGCGAACAGCGCACTGCGTCAGACGGTTGCGCCGAAGGCCGGCACAGAGACAAAGGTTGACGGGAGAACTGTGACAAGCAATCTGCACAAGGCGTCCTGGAATGTGATCCGTCTTGGGAGGAAATAAAAACTGCGCAGAGAAACGGAGTAATCGGCTTTCGCTTATAGTGCTGTTCCGTTTGTGAGGAACAAAAGTTGATAGAGATTGGGACAGAAGGGGCGTTTTGGCGTCCCTTTTGTTATGTGCAGGCCCTGCTGGCGCAGCACACGGGGCGCGCGGGCGAGCAGGAGGAAAAACTGCCTCCTGTCGATCGCAGACCCGTATATGGAAACCAGTTGCAGACGCGGCATGCGGGCCGCGCGGCGGGAAGGAGGAAAACCGCCCCCTGTTTGATTCTCACTCGGTTTCTATAAATCGAGTAAAATAACAACAGATATAATAATTGAAATAATCCCTTGCCTGTGGTAAGATTTTCTGTGAGAGGAATCAGGCAGGACTGCCGGATGTGAATGGAAACCAGCAGCAGAAGAAAGGAAAAGTGGAGAATGAGAATTTACAGGGCAAAGGATTATGCGGATCTGAGCAGAAAAACGGCGCAGATCATCGCGGCACAGATTATCATGAAGCCGGACTGTGTGCTTGGGCTGGCGACTGGTTCGAGTCCGGTTGGCGCGTATGAGAATCTTGTGAAATGGTATGAGGAGGGAGCCCTTGATTTTTCAGCAGTCACGACAGTGAATCTGGATGAATACAGAGGTCTTCCGCAGGAAAATGCGCAGAGTTATGACTACTTTATGCAGGAGCATTTGTTTGGAAAGGTGAATATTGACAGGAGCAGGACATTTCTGCCGGACGGGATGGCGCAGGATGATGAACAGGAGTGCCGCAGATATGAGGAGATCATACGGTCGGTTGGAGGCGTCGATCTGCAGCTTCTGGGGATGGGACACAACGGGCATATCGGTTTCAACGAGCCAGGCAGCTGTTTTGAAAAGAAAACGCGCTGTGTGGATCTGGCGGAGAGCACGATTCGCGCGAACCGCAGATTTTTTGCTTCCGAGGAGGAGGTTCCGCGCCAGGCGTATACGGTGGGGATCGGGACAATTCTGGCGGCGCGCCGGATTTTGCTGATCGTTTCCGGAAAAGAAAAGGCCGGGATTTTGAATCAGGCGCTTTTTGGACCGGTAACGCCGGAAGTACCGGCTTCCATCCTGCAGTTTCATGGGGATGTGACGGTCGTGGCGGATGAGGCTGCGCTGTCCTGCAGCAAGTTGAAATGAAAAAGAGGGAACTTTTATGAGACAGGAAAGAAAACGGGAAATCAGAAATGGACGGGTCTTCCGGGAAGCGGGGTATTTTGAGCGGGCGTCCGTCTATACCGTGGGGGAGCGGATCGTGGGAAGGGAGGAGTATCTGGCGTCGTCTCTGGAGGAAGAAATTGTGGACGCGGACGGGTGCTATGTGATTCCCGGTCTGACAGACATACATTTTCACGGCTGCATGGGAAGCGACTGTTGCGACGGCACAGCGGAAGCATTCCGCACGATCGCGAAATATGAGCTGAGCCAGGGTGTGACATCGATCACGCCTGCGACGATGACGATGCCGGAAGAGGTGCTGGCCGGAATCTGCAGGACCGTGCGGGATTTTACATACGAAGAGGGCGCGGATCTCTGCGGACTGTACATGGAAGGTCCGTTTATCAGTGAAAAGAAAAAGGGTGCGCAGAACGGCGATTATATCCGGCGGGCGGATCCGGAGATGCTTGCGCGCCTGCAGGAGGCGGCCGGTGGAAAGATACGCACGGTCGTGGTGGCTCCCGAGACGGAGGGCGCGATGGATTTTATCCGCACTTGCCGCGGGAAGCTGAATATCTCGCTGGCGCATACAGACGCGGATTATGAGACAGCCAGGGAAGCGTTTGCGTGCGGAGCGACAGAGCTCACGCATCTGTACAACGCGATGCCGCCGCTTGCGCACCGTGCGCCCGGTCCCATAGGAGCCGGCGCGGATGATGAGCGCTGTATGGCTGAGTTAATCTGTGATGGCATCCATGTTCATCCGGCAATGGTTCGGGCCGCGTTCCGCCTGTTTGGGGATGACCGCATCATTCTGATCAGCGACAGCATGCGCGCGGCGGGTATGGAGGACGGCGAGTATGACCTTGGCGGCCAGAAAGTCATTGTACATGGGAATCGCGCGGTGCTTGAGGACGGGACGATCGCGGGATCTGTGACCAACCTTTTGAACTGTATGCGAAAGGCCGTGAAGGATATGGGAATCCCGCTTGCGAGCGCGGTAAAATGCGCGGCGGTCAATCCGGCGCGCGCGATTGGGATTCTGGAGGATTACGGGACGCTGGATTCCGGGAAATACGCGAATATTCTGCTCCTTGACGAGAAACTGGAGCTGAAGAAAGTGTGTCATCGTGGGAAAATGCAGGAATGAACTGCTTGACATTGGCGAGAAAGTGAGAATAAAGAAAGTGGTATCATCGGGGAAAATACAGAGATGAACCGCTTGACATTGTGCAGGGAAATATATAAATTACAGGTATGGGTTTTGGAATCTGCCGCATCGGCAGTTCACAAAGGATAAGAAAGGAGCGGGATATGGATTGCATCGTTATTGGAATCGCAGGCGGGACGGGCTCCGGCAAGTCCACTTTTACAAACAGGCTGAGAAACCAGTTCGCGGATGACATTGCCGTCGTGTACCACGATAATTATTACAGGCGTCAGGACAATGTGCCGTTTGAAGTGCGCAAAAAGGTCAATTACGACCATCCGGACGCGCTTGAGACGGATCTTCTGATTCATCATCTGGAGGAGCTGAAGGCAGGACGGGCGGTTGACTGTCCGGTCTATGATTACAGCGAACATAACCGCTCCGACAGGACAATACATATCGAATCCAGAAAGATCATCGTGATCGAGGGGATCCTTCTGCTTTCTGATCCCAGGCTGCGCAGCCTGATCGATATCAAGATTTATGTGGAGGCGGATGCGGACGAGCGAATCCTGCGCAGGATCGTGCGGGATGTCAAGGAGCGTGGACGCGACCTTGACAATATCGTGGAGCAGTATCTGACGACGGTGAAGCCGATGCATTATCTCTATGTGGAGCCGACCAGAGCGATGGCGGACATCGTCATCAACAGCGGGAAAAATGATGTGGCGTTTGATATTGTGCAGTCGAAGATCCAGCTGCTGCTCGGCGGGAAGTGAGCAGGAAGCGGCGTCGGGAAACCGATGAACCTTGCCGGGAAGTGAGCAGGGGCCGGGAGAAACCGGATGAGCCTGGAAACCGGTGAACCTTGCGGAAATGAGCAGGGGCCGGGAGAAACCAGATGAGTCCGAAAACCGGTGAACCTGTCGGGAGATGAGGAGTGCCGTCGGGAGAGAACAGAAATAAGGGGTTTTGCGAGACAAAAAATAAGAGGAAGAGACGAGGAGTAACTTATGGAAGAATTGATCATTCTTGGAACTGGAAACGCGAATGTAACAAAATGCTACAACACCTGCTTTGCAATCAAAAGCGGAGAGGAATATTTTCTGGTGGATGCCGGCGGCGGAAACGGGATCCTGCGGCAGCTTGAGCTGGCCGAAATCCCGATGGAGAAGATTCATCACATCTTTCTGAGCCATGAGCACACGGATCATCTGCTCGGCATGATCTGGATGATCCGCATGATCGCGCAGCGCATGAAGCAGGGAAAGTATGAGGGAAAGCTTCATATTTATATGCACAGTGATCTGATTGAGCCGCTGATGACGATCGTGCGTCTGACTGTCCAGGGCAAATTTGTGAAGCTGATCGGAGATACAATCCTCATGCATCCGCTGGAGGACGGAGATCAGGCGCAGATTCTGGATTACTGCCCGACCTTTTTTGATATCCGTTCGGAGAAGGCGAAGCAGTACGGATTTACGATGCAGCTGCGAAACGGAAAGAAATTTACGTTTGCCGGCGATGAACCCTGCAGAGAGTGGGAGTACGGATATGCCGAAGGCGCCGACTGGCTGCTGCACGAGGCGTTCTGCCTGTACAGAGACAGGGAAATCTATCGTCCGCACGAAAAATTCCACACAACTGTGAAGGAAGCATGCGAGACGGTGGAGAAGCTTCATGTAAAAAATCTGATTCTCTACCACACGGAGGACCGGAATTATGAGAACCGCAAGGAGCTCTACACCGCGGAAGGAAAACCGTATTTTTCCGGAAATCTTTATGTGCCGTATGATCTTGAGCGATTTGAGCTGTAGTGAGTTCTGAGGCTGTACCATGGAGTGAAATGGCGAGAATGTGCAGGGATTCGGAGCCGAAGATGTCTGCTGACGCAGCCCCGGATCCCGCGAACAAAACTCGCAGGCGAATTTTGAACTCCCTGGAGAAGAACATAAAAAGTTCTCCTGCGGGGAGATTTTTTTGCCTCGCTATTATTTATAAATCAGTACTTGACATTACAAGGTACTAGGTATAATATAAATAAAAAAGACTAAGGTATCAAAACTTCCGCTGCGGGCAGCGAGGATCACCCCTGTTGCAGTTCACACCTCCACTGAGTTCGAGGTGATTTCCGCACATTTCGTGCGGAAATCCCGAGGTCTGCGGCGCGGAATGTTGCGAAAGCAGCATTTCTGTGCATCGCGGAGCGTTGTTGCTGGTCACGGAGTGAACAGTAACTCACCCCCGCAGCGCCGGTGGATATGGTTGTCTGGTTCACTGCACATGGAAAAAGGAGGTGGACATGAACCCTCAATTTAAAAAAGGCGTGCTGGAGATGATCGTTCTGGTAGCGGTCAGCCGCAGGGATATGTACGGATATGAGCTGGTATCCGAGGTGTCGCGGGTGATCGACGTGAACGAGGGGACGATCTATCCTCTGCTGAAGCGCCTTACAAATGAACATTATTTTGAAACATATCTGCGCGAATCATCGGAAGGTCCGCCGCGAAAATATTATCATCTGACAGCGTCTGGTGTTTTGTACCGGGAAAAACTGGTCGCTGAGTGGAATGGATTCTGGAAGAATGTCAATAATTACCTGGAGGGGGATGCAAATGAGTAAAGAGGAATTTTTGCAGGAACTTGAGCGGAAGCTGCATGTGCTGAACGAGCAGGAACGCCGGGATGTCCTGGAGGATTACGCGCAGCATATCGATCTGAAGATCCGGAGCGGACAGGCGGAGGAGGAAGCGGTCCACAGCCTGGGGGATCCCGGAGAGCTGGCGGCGGAACTGCTCGACGTTTATCATATCAATTCGGAATACGCGTCAGACTCCCACGCGGCGGAAAATGCCGGAGGAGGTTCGCGTGACGGGAAGGACGGTCCGGCGCGGAAAGCCAGGCGAAAGATCAGGCTGGCGGGGAAACTGCGGGAAAAGATTACGGCATCCTCTCTGGAAGACAGGGAGCAGAAAAAGGCCATCCGCATGCAGAAAAAAGAGGAGCGCAAAGTAAAAACGGAAGCAAGGATACAAGTAAGAAAAGAGAAAATAAGAAAAGCGAGAATGAGGAAAGAGAGGAAGCGAATGGACAGAAATCAGCGGGAATATCGATCGGGAGGAACTATTGTTTCGCGCGCTCTGGCGCGTCTGGGCAGCCTGATTTGGGCATGTATTTTGTTTTGCTGGAAGGCGTGCCTGTTTGCAGCGGCTCTGCCTGTCATGCTTCTGGGGGCTTTCTGCCTGTTTATGGGAGGCGTGGTGCTGGTACTGCTGCTGCAGGGCTATCCTCTTGTGGGGGTCGGGATCGGAACGCTCGGCCTGACCATAAGTTCGTTTGGACTTACAGCGCTGATTCTGAGCTGGGTGTTTACCGGAAAAAAGAACAGGCCGGCCGGAGCAGCGGGGAACAGGGAAACAGCATATACAGCCGTACGGGAAACGACCGCAGAGGCACGGCAGGCGGAGTATTTCGCGGCGGGAACGGCTGTGGGAGCAGCCGGGAAGACGGCGGGCGAAAAAGAGCAGGACAGGGCGGAAACATCTGTCTCTGCCTCGCAGAGAACGGAACAGAGCGCTTTGCAGTTGGATGACGCGCAGAAATTTGCAGAAAAAACAACGGATGAACCGCAGAACTGACAGGAGGTGCGTGGGATGAAATTCAGAAAATTTATGACAGCAGTTACGCTGACTGGTATTTTTCTTACCGGAATTGGAGCGGGAGTCGGGTTTGTGGAATTTTGCGGTTTTGAATATCAGGGAACGGTCGTTCTCGGAGAGGAAAACAGGAAGGAGACAAAGCTCGTATGGGAACTTGAGGGCGAGGAGTTTGATTATCTCTATCCGTATGTCCCATACAGAGACACAGAGGATATAACCGTTGAAAAGGACGCGAAAGTGCCGGCAGATGAGGTGTGGTTTGACGTCGCTTACAATTCAGACTGGGGAGAACCTTATCTGGAGTCTTACACCGAATATGGGGAGGGCTGGACTCCGGGAGATCATTTTCTGGAGGAAGTTCCGGAAGGCCGTGAGAATACTGAGGCTGAAAAGCTGGGGTACGCGCACATCTGGACGGAGGATTTTCTGGATATGACAACTCAGGCGAAGATCGTTATGGAGATAAAGGACCGGATCTTAAAAGAACTGAAGGAAAAGAAGTTCAGCACTTACAGTCATCCGCGTATTTTTTCCGTAAAAGTGCGGGTGAATCCGTCCAATTATGAACGGCTGGTAATCATGAACAACTAAATGCGGAAACCAGAGGTTTCCGGCAGCGGTCTTCGCTTCCGGAAACTATGATGTGATGGTGGCAGTTAGTAAGAACCGGAAGGTTTTCCGCAGCGGTCCCTGTCGTTTGCCACAGCATGAAAGATACCGGGCAGGATGAGAACCTATGTTTCATGCCTGCGTGTTTGCTGTCCGGGAGATATTTCCGCACAGAATACTTCAGAGTCACACGTCCATGCCGTGCCGCATATCCTGAAAAGAAGCAATGTGCAGGAGTTCTTTATGACAAAGGTGATCATAGACGCCGGTCATGGCGGCAGCGACCCGGGAGCGGTGTACGAAGGAAGGCAGGAAAAAGACGATACCTTGAATCTCGCGCTGGCGGTGGGGCAGATTCTTGAGAACAACGGAGTGGATGTGGTATACACGCGGACGGAGGATGTGTACCAGAGGCCGATCGAGAAAGCGCAGATCGCAAACGCTTCCGACGCCGATTATTTTGTATCGATTCACAGAAATTCCAGCCCGGCGCCGAATCAGTATTCCGGCGTGGAGACGCTGGTGTACGATGCGTCAGGGATAAAAATGGAGATGGCGGAGGCGATTAACCAGGAACTTGAGAAAGTCGGCTTTCACAATCTCGGAGTGACGGAACGTCCCGGACTGGTCGTGCTTCACCGGACAAAAATGCCGGCTGTGCTGGTGGAGGCCGGCTTTATCAATACGGAAAAAGACAATCGTCTGTTTGACGAACGGTTTGACGAGCTGGCGCAGGCGATTGCGGACGGGATTCTTTCCGCGATCAGCGGCAGTCAGGCAGAAAAACTTTATCGGGTGCAGACGGGAGCGTTCCGCAATCTGCAGTATGCGCAGGATCTGCAGTATCAGCTGGAAAGAGACGGGTTTCCGGCGTTTATTTTCCGGGAGGACGGACTTTACAAGGTGCAGGCGGGCGCGTTTCGCCAGCTGGCAAACGCCGTCTGGATGGAAAACGTGCTGAGAAGGAAAGGGTATTCCACGTATATTGTGTCGTAGATATCGCGGCAGCTTATGTTCTGCGCCGAAATGACAGCTGGCCGGAAAAGAAAAATTTAAGGGCCGCTAAATTTAGTCTTTTGGTTTCAGAAAATTTGTGTTATACTTGCACATATGCGAAAAGAAATACAAATCATGGATACAACAAGACTGGACGGTATTGTACCGTCACTTCTTTTGTGGTTTTCTGAGACGGCGAGAGAGCTTCCGTGGCGCAGTGATCCGACCGCGTACCACGTATGGGTGTCCGAGATCATGCTGCAGCAGACGCGGGTGGAGGCTGTCAAACCTTATTATGCGCGTTTTATGGAGGCACTGCCGGATATCAGGGCACTGGCCGTCTGTCAGGAGGAACGGCTTTTGAAGCTCTGGGAAGGACTTGGATACTACAACCGGGTACGAAATATGCAAAAGGCGGCCGTGGATGTGATAGACCGTTATGGGGGAGAGCTTCCGTCGGAATTTGAAGAGCTGCTGACGCTCCCGGGAATCGGACGCTACACCGCGGGAGCGGTCGCCTCGATTGCGTACGGCCGCGCCGTGCCTGCCGTGGACGGCAACGTGCTGCGCGTTGTCAGCCGTATCTGCGGAAACGAAGAGGATATCATGAAGCAGTCTGTGCGCGCTCTTTTTGAAAAAGCGCTTACACGGATTCTGCCGGCAGAAGCCCCCGGGACATTCAATCAGGCGCTGATGGAGCTGGGGGCTGTTGTCTGCGTTCCAAACGGAGTGCCGCTGTGCATGGAATGTCCGGTCAGGGAGTCCTGTTTTGCGTTTGAGACGGGAAGGCAGCAGGAACTGCCCGTCAAGGCCGCGAAAAAACAGCGCAGGATTGAAGAGCGGACCGTGCTTGTGATCAGGGACGGTGAGCGGACCGCTATCAGACAAAGGCCCAAAAAGGGACTTCTCGCGGGACTGTATGAGTTGCCGAACTATCCGGGATTTCTGTCTTCCGACGAGGCGCTTGCGCTCGTAAAATCAGAAGGATGGGAACCAATCCGCATCAAAGAGCTGGAAAAGGCGCATCATATCTTCAGCCATGTGGAATGGCGCATGGAAGGCTACCTGGTTCTGGTGGAGGAGCTTGAACAGGCAGGACAGGACGGCTGGCTGCTGATCGAACCGGAGCGTGCAGAGAGAGAATTTCCTGTGCCTGCCGCATTTACCGCTTACACGAAGTATCTGAATATCCGCCTGGGACAGAAAAAATACAGGGAAGACGATTAAGATCAGAGGGATTTTCCCGGCGCGGGAAACAGGCTGGACGAAAATCATTTTGTCGTTTTCTGATTAAAACTGTGATCGGGAAAAGAGTCGGAAGTATCCATGCATGGAGGAAGAAAATGAAAATTTTGTCGGTTGCGATCCCCTGCTACAATTCGGAGGCATACATGGATAAATGCATCCAGTCGCTGCTTCCCGGGGGAAAAGACATAGAGATACTGATTGTGGACGACGGGTCCACGAAAGACCGGACGGCGGAGATTGCCGACCGCTATGCGGCGGAGTACCCGGATATCATCAAAGCAATTCATCAGGAGAACGGAGGACACGGGCAGGCAGTCAACACAGGACTGCGCAATGCGGAAGGGGTCTATTATAAGGTGGTGGACAGCGACGACTGGGTAAATTCCAAAGCCCTGCTCCGGATTATCCGCGCCATGAAGGAACTGAAAGCCAAAGGCGAGACGGTGGACATGCTTCTCGCGAATTTTGTCTACGACAAAGTGGATGCTTCGCACAAGAAACTGATGCGGTTCCGCAACGTTTTCCCGTGCAATGAGGTGTTTGGATGGGATCAGATGAAGCACATGCATCAGACGCAGTATATCCTGATGCATAATATTTTCTACCGGACGGAGCTGCTGCGCGAATGCCGCCTGGAACTTCCGCAGCATACTTTCTATGTGGATAATATTTTTGCATTTCAGCCGCTTCCGTATGTGAAGAAGCTGTATTATATGGATGTGAACCTGTACCATTATTTTATCGGAAGAGAAGACCAGTCGGTCAATGAGAAAGTGATGATCAGCCGGATTGATCAGCAGATCCGGGTCAACAAGATCATGATCGACGTCATAACCGGGGAGGATTTTTCCGGCAAGAGCAGCAGGCTTCGCAAGTACATGCTGATCTATCTGGACAAGATCATGACGGTGACCTCCATGATGCTGATTCTGTCCGGAACAAAGGAAGCCCTGCAGAAAAAGAAGGATATCTGGAGATATCTCAGGAATGCGGACGGGAAAGTCTACTGCAGGCTGCTGATCACGCCGCTTGGTCTTGCGATGCACATACCGGGAAGAATCGGCCGGAAGATCGCCTGCGTGGGGTACCGCGTCGCGCAGAGATTTGTAGGGTTCAACTGAGATTTTTGTAAACTGCGGCGCCCGCAGCGGTGAATTGCCCGCCGCAGTTCACATCTTTGCGAATTTGAGGCGATTTCCGGACATCTTGAGTGGAAAATGGGCTGATAGGCATGTCTGTCGGTGAACACTGCGGTCAGCCATGGACTGCTCGAAGAGAATTTCATGGTTGTCTGGGAATCCCGAGACCTGAAACAGGAGAGCGGTCCCGGATTTTCCCGCAGCGGGAAAGCTCTCAGGCGAAGTCTTTACCGCTTCTGCGGCGTATTTCTTTTTAGCGCTTTCAGAATATGGCAGATATCGTCCACATCCTCACTGCTCAGCTCGTCAAAATGGTCGAGCTGATTTTTTACTGCCTCGATGGCCTCATCCCTGACGCCTTTGGGCTGCGACGGGGGATTCAGGAAATAGGAGGTCAGCGTACTGGTGATGGTACCAAGCAGGCCGATGCCGACCAGCATCAACACCATGGCGATGACCCGGCCATAGAAAGTGGTGGGGGAAATATCGCCGTAGCCGACGGTGGTGGTGGTGACGAAAGCCCACCAGATTCCGTCTCCGTAACTCATCCCTTCCGCGAAATGGATCAGGATCCCGCCGATCATGATCATGATCGTTGTGACAAAAATCACATATTTAAAGCCGTTGGTATTGAAAAAACGGCGCGCCTTTTTCAGCGGGCGGTACAGAAAGGCGAACAGGCGAGGCAGCTTCGCGAACCGAGCGACGGAGGCCATCTTGAACATGCGGAACACCGTGTGAAACGGAAGGATCGCGATCAGGTCGCAGATGTTGGTCCGGATATATTTGACTTTGTCCTCGGCCAGAAAAAGCCTCACCAGGTAGTCGATCAGGAAAACAGTCAGAATGATCTGGTCCGCCCGGTACTGCCATCGGCTCAGTCCCTGGGACAGGTCGACCAGCGCCAGAAACGCGGCGACTACCGCCAGGCTGCTGATCACAACGTCGTAGATTTTATGCTGAAATTTATTGAGTTTCATATAAAAGAATCACCCCGTAATCACTTTTCATTCCCGCAAGCAATGAGGAAAACAGCCATGCCTGCATGGATATTTGATTTTTTGCGGAAGTCCGGTTTTCCGGATACATTTTAGCAGTTTTTGTCCGTGTCGACAAGAGCGGCTGTCTTGTATTTTTCTGGTACGTGTGTTATGATGGGAGCAGTTTCGCGGCGTAAAAGCCGGGAGTCAGAGGGATTACATGAGGAGGAAATCATGGAAAAAGAGAGAGAGAATATAGCAAAAGAGAGTGCAGCAAAAGAAAACGTATCAAAAAACTTTATCGAGCAGATCATCGACCGTGATCTCGCGGAAGGACACTGCAAAACCGTGTGTACGCGCTTTCCGCCGGAGCCGAACGGCTATCTGCATATCGGACACGCAAAATCAATTCTTTTGAATTATGGTCTGGCAAAAGAGTACGGCGGAAAGTTCAATCTTCGGTTTGACGACACGAACCCGACAAAGGAAAAGACGGAGTTTGTGGAATCGATCATTGCCGACGTGAAGTGGCTCGGCGCTGATTTCGAGGACAGGCTGTATTTTGCGTCGAATTATTTTGAACAGATGTATGAGGCGGCCGTAAAGCTGATCCGCAAAGGAAAGGCGTTTGTCTGCGATCTGTCCGCCGATGAGATCCGCGAGTACCGCGGCACGCTGACGGAGCCGGGTAAGGAAAGCCCGTACCGGAACCGGAGCGTGGAGGAAAATCTTGAATTATTTGAAAATATGAAGAACGGCATGTACGCCGACGGGGAGAAAGTGCTTCGCGCGAAGATTGACATGAGCTCTCCGAATATGAACATGCGCGACCCGGTCATCTACCGTGTGGCGAAGATGTCCCACCACAATACAGGAGACGCGTGGTGCATCTATCCGATGTACGATTTCGCCCATCCGATCGAGGACGCGATCGAGGGAATCACCCACTCCATCTGCACGCTGGAGTTTGAGGATCACCGTCCGCTGTACGACTGGGTGGTGCGCGAAGTCGAGTACGAGATGCCGCCGAAACAGATTGAGTTTGCAAAGATGTATCTGACAAATGTCGTGACAGGCAAACGCTATATCAAGCGTCTGGTCGAGGAAGGCATTGTGGACGGCTGGGATGATCCGCGCCTTGTGACGATCGCCGCGCTGCGCCGCCGCGGCTTCACGCCGGAGTCCATCCAGAAGTTTGTCGAGCTCTGCGGCGTGAGCAAGAGCAACAGCTCGGTCGATTACGCGATGCTGGAGTACTGTATCCGCGAGGATCTGAAGATGAAGCGCCCGCGTCTGATGGCGGTGCTCGATCCGGTGAAGCTGATCATCGACAACTATCCGGAAGGACAGATTGAATATCTCGACATTGAGATGAACCTGGAAAATCCGGAGCTCGGCATGAGGAAGGTGCCGTTTGGCCGTGAACTTTACATTGACCGCGAGGATTTCATGGAGAATCCCCCGAAGAAATACTTCCGCCTGTTTCCGGGCAACGAGGTTCGCCTGATGGGAGCGTACTTTGTGAAGTGTGTCGGTTTTGAGAAGGATGAGGACGGAAAAGTCACCGAGATCCACTGCACCTACGATCCGGAGACGAAGTGCGGCACAGGCTTTACGGGCCGCAAAGTAAAAGGGACGATCCACTGGGTGGCCGCTGCGACAGCCGTGACCGCGGAGGTGCGTCTCTATGAGAATATTGTGGATGAGGAGAAAGGCGTTTACAACGAGGACGGCTCCCTGAATCTGAATCCGAATTCACTGACAGTGCTGAAAAACTGCCCGATGGAACCGGCTCTTGCCGACGTCGCTCCGTACGACAGCTTCCAGTTTGTGCGGCAGGGCTTCTTCTGCGTGGATTCCAAGGATTCCGCGCCCGGCGCGCCGGTCTTCAATCGTATCGTGTCGCTGAAGAGCTCGTTCAGGCTGCCGAAGGCGTAAGCGTATGAACGATCTTACTGTCAGCCTGGATCCCGCGTCCTCGGTTCCGCTGTATGAACAGATCTATCAGCATATAAAAAAGGAAATTCAAAGCGGAGGGCTGTCTTTTGGAACGAGGCTGCCCTCCACGAGAAATCTGGCCGGTTATCTGCAGGTGTCCCGCACGACGGCGGATATGGCGTACAGTCAGCTTGTCTCTGAAGGGTATATCGAGGCTGTTCCCTGCAGAGGTTATTTTGTCTGCGAGCTGGAAGGACTGTACTGCCCCGGCACGGAGTCAAAAGAGCGCCATGCCGAAAAGAAGCCGGAAGAAAAAAAATACCGGTATGATTTTTCGCCGAGCGGCGTCGATCTGAACAGTTTTCCGTATGGCGCATGGCGGAAACTTTCAAAAAATATTCTGATGGCAGACAACAAAAAAATTTTTCAGCTGGGGGACCCGCAGGGGGAGTATGCGCTGCGCTGTTCGATCGCGGATTATCTGCATCAGGCGCGCGGCGTCCTCGCGGAGCCGGAACAGATTGTGGTAGGGGCAGGAAATGACTTCCTGCTTCTTCTGTTATGCAGCATGCTTGGGACCGGCCAGAAGATTGCGATGGAGAGTCCCACGTACCGCAAGGCGTACGATCTTCTTGGAAATCTCTCAAACGAGATACGTATCGTGGAGATGGATGAAGCCGGGATGCGCATTGACAGTCTGGAGGCATCCGGCGCCGATATCGCGTATGTCATGCCGTCGCACCAGTTTCCGCTTGGGATCGTCATGCCGGTGGGACGCCGCATGCAGCTGCTGGAGTGGGCGGCGAAATCAGAGCGCCGCTTTATCATAGAAGACGACTACGACAGTGAATTCCGCTACCGCGGCAAGCCGATTCCGGCGCTGCAGGGATTTGACCGCAGCGGCAGGGTAATCTATATCGGGACATTTTCCAAGTCGATCGCGCCTGCAATCCGGGTCAGCTATCTCGTGCTTCCCGACCGGCTGATGGAGCTCTACCGCCAGCGGGGCAGGCTGATCTCCAGCACCGTGTCGCGCGTCGATCAGCTTCTGATAGCGGGATTTCTGGATGATGGTTATTATGAGCGGCATCTGAACAAGATGCGCGCCATCTATAAGAGCCGCCATGACGTGCTGCTCGAGGAGATGCGCGGCTTCCAGGGAATCTGTCAGATCAGCGGGGAGAACGCGGGCGTTCATATTCTTCTGACTTTTAAGAACGGCATGACGGAGCAGGAGGCGATAGCCCGGGCCGCAAAAGAAGGAGTGCGGGTGTACGGGCTGTCGCGCTACTATATCGGAATGGATGACAGAAACAAGACGTCGCGTCAGAGCCATACTGTGATACTTGGATACGCGAATGTGGAAGAAGCAGAGATACGGGCCGCGGCCGGGTGTCTGAGAAGAGCGTGGAGCTGACTGGACAGGGGAGTGGATTTTGAAAAGTTGGAGGAAATTGTGGGACATTTCTATGACTGTATCACAGAATTTCTATTTGTAGAAAACGAACCCGCCAGGGCAGATATTATTTTCGTGCCCGGCGGAAACTATCCGGAGGCGGCGGTCCATGCGGCAGAACTTTACTGCCAGGGTTATGCGCCGTATGTATTGCCCTCCGGAAAATACAGTATACTGAAAGGAAAATTTGAGCCGGAGAAACCCGGGACAGAAAAATTTGCGACAGAATGGGAATATCTGCGGTCGGTCCTGACGGCGCATGGAGTTCCCGAAGCAGCCATTTTGCGGGAAGATCAGGCCACATACACTTATGAAAACGCAATTTATTCACGGAAACGCACAGACGCGGAGGGCATCACCGTATCCCGTGCCATCCTCTGCTGTCAGGCGTTTCACACGCGCCGCTGCCTGCTGTACTATCAGGAGCAGTTTCCGGAGGCGGAGATTCTGGTCTGTCCCGTAGTGACACGCGGCATCAGCCGCGAAAACTGGCATCAGTCAGAAACAGGCATCGATATGGTGCTCGGCGAGCTGGAGCGGTGCGGCGGACAGTTCCATGAGATTATGCGCAAATACATCAGCCAGGGGACGACTCCTGCCTTTCCAGGCGGTGAACAGAAGATTCGGTGAAGTAAACGAGAAAAATGAATGAATGGAAGTATGAAAAATCTTTCCATGGGGAAACTGAAAACAGAAAAGTAAACGATCGCTGCGAAGGAGGTGCGGGATGAATTACAAGAAGGAATACCTGGAAACATTTTTGAAAAATCAGGGCCAGCTTTTTGATGAGCCGGTGGCAGATAATCTTGAGGAAGCCGATGAATTTCTGGATGAGTGTATGGCTGTGGTGCTTGACAACATAAAACAGGTCAAGAATTACTTCAAAGAGAACGGAACCGATACGGCAGGAATGACCGATGCGGAGCTGAAAAGCGAGGCAGAGGTATTTTCCCTTCCGGACGGGAAGTTTCTGGTGGTAGAAGGGTAACCATGAAAGGCGGGATACGAAAATATGGCGGATATCGCAAAGCAAAAAAAACAGAAAGAATATCAGGACTATGTGAAGCAGGTGACACCGACGCACAATCTGTTTCTGGATATGTGCAAGGCGTTTGTGACGGGAGGCGCGATCTGTGTCATCGGTCAGGTCATCCTGAATTTCTGTGAAAGGGCAGGACTCGATAAAGAAACAGCGGGAAGCTGGTGCTCGCTGCTGCTGGTGCTGCTGTCTGTGCTGCTCACAGGTTTTGGCCTGTATTCCAGACTGGCAAAATTCGGCGGAGCGGGGACGCTGGTCCCGATCACCGGGTTTGCCAACTCTGTAGCGGCTCCGGCGATTGAATACAAGAAGGAAGGACAGGTGTTCGGAATCGGCTGCAAAATCTTTACGATCGCGGGGCCGGTGATCCTGTACGGTGTATTCACAAGCTGGCTGCTGGGCGTCGGGTACTGGATTTTGAAAAGTGCCGGTGTTCTGTAGTAGTTCAAAGAGAACGTTTTAAAGAAGCTGTCGGAAAATATCTGGTGGGACTTGTTATAAAACCGTTATTCATCTCGTCTGCGCTATATTTGTCTGCCTAAAACGGACTATATCCGTCTCAGAACAGATATTTGTCGCTGACATGCGTACAATCGGATTATAACAAGCTTCTGTTTGATATGTTTTTCGGCAGCTTTTTGCATATGATTGTATAATGGAATCTGAATTTATAAGCGAAAATTCGGTATTGAGAATTGCATTCTTGAATTTTATGCATTAATTCTAAATAAAAATTAAAAGTTACAAAAAAGTGTACTTTTTTGTAACTCTGCTTCCAGTTCTATAAAATATCACTTCTTTTCCTTTTCGTCAAGCATAATCTTCAAATTACACGAAATTTCCACTTATTTGGGTCAAAATATGGGCCCCGGACCGGTTTTTTCCAGCCGGTTCCGGGGCCGTTTTTCACTTGCGAAAAAGTACACTTTTTTGCAGAACTGTACGTATGGGAGGCAGTACCATGACAGATTTTCATACCCATATCCTGCCGGGGATTGACGACGGGAGCCAGGATCTGGAGGAAACCAGACGCCTTCTGGTACAGGAGATGCAGCAGGGGGTCACCCGCATCCTTGCGACCCCCCATTTTTATGCCGGCAGGGACACGGAGGAGCATTTCTTCCGGAAAAGGGAGAGGGCCCTCCGGTCTGTCCGCGAAGCCCTGGCGGCAGACAAAGACACAACAAAAGAGGAAACGGCCCGGGAGGGAGACCGGCCCGGGCCGGAAACAGAGGGACGCGGACGCCTCCCCGAGATCCGTGCCGCCGCGGAAGTCTATTACTTCCCCCACATGGGGGAGGCGGACATCCTCCCGCGGCTGTGCATGGAAGGGGGGAACCTCCTGCTCCTTGAGATGCCGTTCGTGCAGTGGACGGAGTCCATGTACCGGGATGTGGAGCGGATCCTGCGGAAGCAGAAGCTCACGGTGATGCTGGCGCATGTGGAGAGGTACTGGGAATTCCAGAGGGACAAAGGCGTGTGGAACGCGGTGTTCGACCTTCCGGTGTACCCGCAGATCAACGCGGGGAGCCTGCTGCGGTTCCGGAGCCGGGGGTTTGTGCTGAAGTTCCTGAGGGCGGGACATCAGGTACTGCTGGGGAGCGACTGCCACCATTCGGAATACCGTCCGGTGAACCTTGCGGCGGGACGGGAAGTAATCCGGAAAAAGCTTGGGGAAGGGGTTCTGAAGGAGATGGACCTTCTGGGAGAGGAGCTGTGGGAACATGCAGGGAAATGACAGCAGCCGGGAAGAAAAGGAAACCCGGGAGAAAGAAAATGCGGCTGAGCGCATGCATGAAATCAGGGACAGCTCCGGAAAGCCGGAGAATGGCGGTGGAAGCAGTTTTGGAGGCTGTGAACACAGCGATGGAGCCGAAAACGAATCCGAAAACCGTGAACACAGCCATGAGCAGACAGAGCATTATGAAAACAACTCCGGACATCATGAACATGGACACAGCCATGAAGGCGGCTCCGGACATCACGAACATGGACATAGTCATGAGAGCGGATCCGGCCATCACAGCCATGGACACACTCATGTACATAGAAAACAT
>CANQAR010000078.1 GCA_947588845.1 uncultured Lachnospiraceae bacterium | reverse complement strand
TCTGCAGGATCGGGCCGTTTACTGTCCACTGTTCATCCGACTCTCTCAGGTCGAAGGTAAACTCGCCTGCGGAGAGCGCCCGGCCTTCCAGTGTCTTGGTTGTCTCAATGTGTGCTCTGCCTTCCGCCTCATAAAGGTTGTTGAAGGTTACACTTACCTGAGGCTGCGCCTGTACGACACCGTCCACGGTTACCGTCAGGTTCAGAACTCCGTCATTCTCATCTCTGTTCTGTACCTCCACTGTAAATGTATGCACGGTTCCGTCAATCGTGTAGCCTTCCATGCCGACATCCGTCACTCCGGCCCTTCTTGCCTCCACAATCCGGTACGTGTACGTGTTTCCAACATCCTCCTGCGTGTAGCTCAGGTTTCCGAAGCTGAATGTTCCGTCCGCTCCAAGCTGCGCGTTTCCGAGGTTCTCATCCGTTCCTTCCCCGTTTACCTGCCACAGCTGGAATTCAACCTTCTCATTCAGTCTTGCGATCTGGTCTGCTGTCGGGATTTCCCCGTTCACCAGTTTTATTCCGCCGACTGGTACTTCCTGAATCTCTCCCAGCGGATTTTCCACGGTCTCTGTCAGGATTTCCGCATCGTTGCCGACCTTCACTGCCGCCTGGTTCAGCACTTTGGCGTCGCCCGCTCCGAAATCAGCCGCCTGCTCATTCACTGTCGCGCTGAAGGTCACAAAACCTGCGCTGCCTTTCGTTCCGCGCGCCGGAACATTCTCCAGCGTCCATATGATCGTGTGCGATGCCGCGTTATATACGCCGCCATTGCTCGCGCTTCCGCCCACATAGTCAAGACCCGGATCCAGACGGTCCGTGATTACCACAGTCGCTGCTTCGTTTTTATAGTTCTCATAGTCGATCCGGTACTCGATCGTGTCGCCAACCTGTACCTTCATGCCATCGCCAGGCGTTACTTCCGACTTGTGCGGCTCTGTCGTCGGGTTCTCAATCTCGTTCGTGTACGCGCTGCTGTTTCCTACCTGTACCTGCGCCTGGTTCACAACCTTGCCGTCCTCGTTCGGATCCTCGCTGCCCGGCACATAACCTGTGGCATCCTCCTTCACCGTCACTTTGAAGGATACGGTACCGCTCGTATTGGCGGCTGCTTTAAACGTCCAAGTCAGGGTGTTATCAAAAGATTCTTTCTTCAGTTCCGAATCAGTAATTCCGGTCTCTCCCAGGAACGCTCCGAATTTCACACCCGGATCCAGTTCATCCGTGATTACTACCTGTACTTCTTCATCATAGGTATTCCTCCACGAGATTTCATAGGTGATCTCATCGCCCGGATTTACTCCTCGGTTCGCGCCCGGTGTGAGTTCTTTCTTCTCCGGTACCGGATTTTCCACCGATTTTGTTGAAAATGCAGGATTATTGCCTGCTTTCACTTTCGCGCTGTTTGTAACCTTGCCTGCCGGTCTTGCGTTCTCGTTCACTGTCGCCTTGAAGGTTACAGAGTCTTTGACACCTGCCGCTATATCCTTCAGCGTCCATGTGATTGTGCGCGTCGCTGCATCATATTTACCGCCATTGCTCGCGCTGTCTTTCACGTAGTCAAGGCCCGGATCCAGCTCATCTGTGATCGTCACGTCCGCTGTCGTTTCATTATAGTTCTCCCAGTCAATCGTGTAGGTGATCGTGTCGCCAACCTGCACAACTGCGTCATTATAGTTATCGTCTGTCGGATCCCCCTGTGTGCCATTATCATTTGCCGCCGGCTGACCTTCCGCGTGATTGCCTGCTCCCGGCTCCACTGCCGTCGCGTTCTTATCCGGTTCAGTTACCGGGTTCTCCACGATCTCTGTCAAAATCTCTAAATCATTGCCGACCTGCACGGACGCCTGGTTCAGAACCTTTTCGTCGCCCGGTGTAATGCCCTCCGCATCGCCTGTCTCTCCCTTGTCAAGAGCATCCTTATTTACTATCGCCCGGAACGTCACAAAGCCTGTGCTGTTCGCCTCACCGCGTGCCGGTACACTCAGAATCGTCCAGGTGATCGTATGTGTCTCCGGATTATAATTACCATCCACACCTGCGGTCGATGTCGCACTGTCTTTCACATAATCAAGACCCGGATCCAGCTTATCCGTGATGATTACGTTTGCGGCTTCATTTTTGTAGTTCTCATAGGTCACCGTATACATGATCTCGTCGCCGACCTGCACGCCTACCTTATCGCCAGGCGCGTTTTCCGTCTTGTGCGGTTCTGTCGTCGGGTTCTCGACCTCATTTGTAACTACGCTGACGTTGCCGACTTTGACCGTCGCTTTATTCAGGACTTTTCCGTCGCCGCCCGCTTTGCCATAGTCCACTGCACTTTTAAGCACTTCCACTACAAAAGATACTTTACCTCCTGAATTAGCCGGCGCCTTAAATGTCCAGGTCAGCGTACGGTATGAATCCTTATTAAATGTATAGCCCTCTAATCCGCTCTTATCCTTATCCTCTGCACTGGTAGCATCCTCTACAAATCTTACGCCTTCATCCAGCACATCTGTGATCGTCACATCTGTAGGTACGTCATAGCAGTTCTCCCAGTAGATGTCGTAAGTGATCAGATCGCCTGGCTTTACGCCTTGATGCTCGCCCGGGGTCGTTTCCTTCTTCTCCGGTACCGGGTTCTCCACGATCTCGGTCTTCATCTTCGGATCGTTTCCAATCTGCACTTCAGCCTGGTTCAATACCTTGCCGTCGCCCGGTTCAAAAATATCATCCTTATTGATGTCTTTTTTTTCTGAGCCATGGTCAAGCGCATTCTCGTTCACCGTCGCGCTGAAGGTCACAAAGCCCGAATAGCCATCCGTGCCAAATGCCGGTACCTCTTTCAGCGTCCATGTAATCGTGCGCTTCCCCGCGTCATATACGCCGCCATCGCTCGCTTTTACAAAGTCAAGGCCCGGATCCAGCTTATCCGTGATCGTCACGTCCGCTGCCGTTTTCCTGTAATTCTCATAAGTTATCTTGTAGTCGATCTGGTCGCCTACCTTCACGCCTACGTTGTCACCTGGCTTTTCTTCGCTCTTGTGCGGTTCCAACATCGGGGTGTACGTATTCGTCACGGTTACTTCAGATGGATCGTTCTTGTTATCCTGAACCGTTATTTCTCCGTTCTCGATATCAATATCCAGCACATAATTCGGGATATCATGCCCATCTTCCAGCTCACTGACGGTGTACTTGCCGACAGGAAGATCCTCAATGGTCTTACTCTCCGTCCATCCCTTTGCCTTCGTAACCGTCAGTACAACTTCAGCATGGCCATTGGTGAATTCTACATCATTGAATTTTCCATTCAGATTCGTGTTTTCGGCCTGGATGGCAAAATGCAGTTCCTTCTCTGTGACAGGTTCTTCGCTGTCATGGATTTCCTCGAAGACAATCTTTTTGGTAATCTTCAGGCTTCCGGACTGTTTGTCGTACTCGTTCACAATATTCACTTTAGTATCTCCACCGGCTGTAACAGTGGCTGCACCCTCCCCGGTCACATTAACCAGCTTGTAGGTGTAGGTACCGTCGCTGATATCGCTACTGCTATTGTCCCTTATCTCTTTGACTGTATAGGTCCCTGTGGGCAGACCCTCTATTTCCTTGCTACCGCCTCCCTTTATTTTAACAGTAGCAGACTTATCAGCATCAAACGTAACATCATCGCTGTATGTCTTGCCAATAACTTCATCTGTTTCGGCTGTGATTTTAAAAGTGAATTCCTTGTCGGTCTCTAAAGCGGAATCATCCTCGTCGGTTACGGTCTTCTTAATGACCAGCTTACCAGTGTCACGAGTATACGTATTCGTCACGGTCACATTCGCTAACTCCCCAACCGTAACAGTCTGAGTCTCCTCGCCGCTCACATTCAGAGTATAATTTTCGATCTGTGATGTATCTTTCTTCTCCGAAATCTGGTACTCTCCAGGAACCAGATCGTATAGCGTTTTGGATTCACCCGCTTTGATGGTAATAGTCTCATTGTAGCCAGGACCTGTAACTGTGAATGTGAACTCTTTGTTAAGATCCTCTTCGTCTTTACCATCTTTGACAACTTTCTTTTTGATCTCAAGCGCACCAACCTCAGGGGTATTGACGAATTCTTCACCCGCGGGCAGTGTTACGATGTTATCTCTTACTTCTGCATTCTTACCATTTACTGTTGCACTATCAATTACATCCGTAATTGTGTATGTTGTTACAGTGTTTCCACCATTTTCCGTTTTCTCCGTATTTGATGTAACCGTACGCACTATATTAAGTGTAATTGTTCTTTTTCCTTTATCGAACTTGATATTGGGATGAGATCCGTCTTCAAGTTCCTCCAATGTCAGTGGTACAGTGTATGGTCCGGCGCTGCTTTCGCTACTAATAAAGCTGGTAAGTAACTTAGGGAAGATTATATTGCCATCTTTATCGCTTGTTGCAGTAGCAATAATATCACCATTCTCCTTCTTCAAAGCAAAAGTATAGCCTTTGAGTGGATAATTTCCTGCTTCAGTGGCATACATTGCGGTTCCCATTTTCTTCTTAGCCGTGAGGGAGAATTTACTGGTTGCAAAGACATATTTATCAGAATTTTCCCCAAAACTCATTTTCCCATTCGTACCAATACCGCCGCCATGCATACCGGAATGGTTACCGGATATCGTCACTACTTTATTGCCTTTACTGTTTGCTGCCTTCTCTATATCTTCCGGGTTGGTGACAGTCAGGCCTAATATACCATTAACCGAAATAGGATTTGTGTCGGCAATATTGACATTTCTGCATCTACTGTGGTTGCTGGAATCCACAGCAACACCATCCCAGAGAACATATCCCCCGCCCAAGCTATTGGGACCAACCACACTGTAGCCTGCAACCAGGTAATCCGTTGCCTTAGCACTTGTAACACCGGACCAGCCAGGCCAGTCACTGTTATCTATGAAGCCGCGCCCACTTGCATCTTCCATATTTTTTCCATACGCAGTATTTCTGTAAATTGCCGCCATGTCAGGATCAACCAGAGCAACCATCCCGTGCAGGCAGCCTGCCACACCGCCGCCCATTCCGTCTGCTGTGTTATCTGTTATAATGGCGTTCTGGATGGTCATTGTGCCTTTGTTTTCCAGAAAAATACCGCCGCCGCCGAGATCGACTATTGTATCCGTTGTGTTCCCTATAATATTGACAGGCCCGTTGGTGGGGGTAATTGTATTACCCTCCCCGGCAACGTATATACCTCCGCCTGCATAGCTCGTTGCTGTGTTATTACTAATCGTTCCACCATTTATGGTTACCTTGGTTCCCCGGAAAGCGCAAATTCCACCACCTTGATCTGCCGTATTACCTGTGATAGTACCACTCTCCATCACCAAAGTACTATGATCCAGCAGAAGTATGCCGCCTCCGCACAAGCAAGGTCCTCTATCATCGATTATGCCTTTATAACCATTCGGAGTTCCTTCTCCGTCGAGATTTTCTTCGCTAGATATTCCTGCCACGCCAGGAGCAATATCTTCGTTCTTCCCATAAACCGCTGTACCTGTACCACCTCTAATTGTCACACTTTCTGTTAAAGTGAGCTGAGCATTACCGTAAACAAGAATTGCGCTTCTTTTTTCGTTATTATTACTAGTAGCATCAATTGTGCCGTCGCCCTTGATAGTAATTTTACCACTTTTAATCTGGATAACGCCATTGTATGTGCCGTCTACCGTGATTGTACTGTCTCCATCAATTATTACGGGACTCGTCGTATTACCATTAATGGTTATAACACCACTGCTATTAGCAATCGTACTAAACGGCTGGCTGATCGTAGCAATATTATTCCCACCATTCATCAGCGATATGTTCATCATCGGGTTCTTCACACCCTCCAGCGCACTCACCGGAATCTGAATGGTCTGCGTCCAGCTCTCATTCACGCCAAGAGCGGTCGGGTTCGTCATTTCACTGACTTCTTCCCCGCCCGACTGAAAGGTCACATTTACAGGAGTGCCTTCTGCTTCTCCTTCCTGTGTTCCGCCTTCTCCGGCTTCCTCTGTACCGTCCACGACAGACGGCACCAGCGTCAGCTTTCCTTCGCCGATTCCCTTGAGGGATTCGACGTTCACTTCAAAAGTGAGCATTTCACCGGATTCTTCTTCGCTTTCCTCTGCGTCAGCGACGCCCTCTTCGGACGCGCCGCCGGTCTGCTCCATCGTGAACTCATAGTTTTTCGGACTTGCCTCATCGACCTGCAGCATGTACATACCGGTCAGAGTGAAATGCGCTACTTCCACCGCCACAGATGCGTTGATTGGCGTCGCGTCGTCGGCCACAGTCGTGTCGTTCACATCTGTGATCTCTTTTGTGTCCGTATCCATCTGGAATCCGATGGTCTCAACCTGTGACATATCCTCCTGAACATCTTCTGTCAATTCAGCCACAGCGATATTCTCAAAGATCACTTCTACCGGAACAAGCGGCTGAACGATCTCGCCGTTTACCCAGAGATTGATGTCGTACGCTACGTACTCGGCCACCTTCATGCCGTCCGCCTCTGCAAGCGCTTCCAGCCGCTTCTCAAGCTGCTTTTTCTGCTTTTTTGTCAGAGGATCCGCCGTCATCGTAACTTCGGAGGCCGGCACCGCGAACGCTCCTTCCGGCGCGCTCAGCTTCACGACTTTGCCGTCTTCTGTCGGAACCTCAAAAACAGCCGCCTCGGAGATTCCCTGATCTTCCAGAATGAATTCAGAACCAGTTTCCTCTGTCATATTCTCTGTCTCTGATTCAGTCCCGGTTTCCGACTCGGATTCAACTTCCGTTTCTTCAGCGGTTTCCAGCTCTGACCCTGCTTCCGTCACCAGTTCGATCCCGGTTTCTTCCTCAGACTCAGCTTCTGTTACCGTTTCTGACTCGGCTTCCGTCTCTGTATCGGTCTCCAATTCTGATCCCGTTTCCATCTCCGTATCGGTCTCCGGTTCTGATTCCGTTTCCGTATCGGTCTCTGATTCTGAATCAGCTTCTGTCACTGCTTCAATTTCCACTCCGGAACTGGTTTCCGTTTCGGTCTGTTCGTCGGTTTCTTCGTTTTCACTCACATAACCAACTGTCAGACCGCTTCCGGCAGCCAGAGCAGATGTCGGCAGACTGCCAAAAATCAGCGCCACCGTGAGAATTGCGGCAAGCAGTCTTTCCCATTTTCTTTTCTTTCTCATAAATTACTCCTTTCCCACTTATTTATATGAATCGTGCGGATGACACTCTACCCCCTGCCGGGCAGAATGATCCTGTCTGGCAGAGGGTTAACCTTTATTCTTTATATAGGGAACGACAAAACGATTTTTGTTTTGCTCGTTCCCTGCGCCGAATTTGCGCCGCTCAGGCGGCATTTTTCCGCTTCAAATTCGTGCGCATCCCCCGGAGGGTTTATAGCAAACGGCAAATATTTTTGTCGTTTGCTATAAATCCGGTTTTTGAGTGATTCCCTGAACGTTCATACCATGTTTAATAAGAGAGCGCCACAGACCCGGCTCTTCCTGCCGTTCTGTCTGTCACATTGCGGGCTACTTTTCCGCTTTCAGTTTCCTCGATGCTGACTACTTCTCTCTTCGCCGCATCTGTCTTGAACTCCATCCGCACGGACACGGTTCCTTCTTCCACATCGAGCGTCTGGCCTTCGGACTCCAGCGTCACATCGTAGAAGGTGTAGCTTGCATTCTCGCCTGCTCCAACGCTCTGACGGGCCGCCTCTTTTGCCGCCTCGTACTCTGCGCTGCCTTCCGCCAGTCTGGTGACCTTCACAGTTGTGTCCGCAGGAAGCTGTGCCGCTTCGGACGCGACGACCGTGACCGCCACTTCACTGTCTTCATATGTGATCGTTCCGGATACGCAGGTCTCCGATTTTTCTTCCGCCGCGTTCTGTGATTCTCCGGTTTCCGCTGTATCCGTGTCCTGCGGCTCCTCATCCTGTTCCTCTGCCTGCGCTTCTTCCCCGGACGCTTCCGGTTCCCTGGTCTCATCCTGAGACCCCTCGGCTTCTTCCTCCTGATCCGTGGCCTCTGCTTCTTCCTGTGCGGCGGCCTCTTCTTCCGATGGCTCAAGCTCCGGCTGTGCGGCGGCCGGTATCAGATTATCCTCGATCATTACGATCTCCGTCACATCGATCTTTACTTCCCCCGCTTCTTCTTCCGCGGGAGACTCTCCAGGTAAATCTTCCCTGTTTTCAGATTCCGGAACCATATCCTGGACTGCCTGGATCTCTTCCTCGGTATCTATAATCGCTTCAGCATTCGCTTTCAGCCCTGTGCCGGCCATCACCATCATAACTGCCGCGAACGAACAAACTGCCATCTTTCCCATCATGTTCCATCTCTTTTTCATGTTCTCATCTCCTTTTGTGTTGAATTTTTATTTTGTTGTTTCTTCATAGTCACTTACATGATTTCCTTTTTGTTTTTCATAATCTGTCAGAATTTTTTTCTGTCAGAAAATGATGTTCCTGTCTGATATAAATATTTTCCGCTTCGTTTCATCTGCCGCTATTATACAAAACAACCCATCTCAAACTTATCACTTTATTGCAATTTTTTTACGCCTGAAAATCATCCGGCTCCCTCTCCCATTTCCGCCAGGATTTCTTCCCCAGATCACTGCAGATATAGTCCAGAAGTTCCATTTCACTCTGAAATTTTCTTATGGACGTTCTGCCCGGATTCATCAGGATTCCCTGCCAGCCGCTCCGATTCCGGCTCTGCACGACAACGTCAAAGGTCCGGAAATCTCCTTTCTGCTTTCCCATCTCTTCGTCGTCCATCATCTGCTTTGGAATGGTGATGCTCCCTCTCAGTTTTGCGGGCTTGAGAAATGTCCTTCTCACCTGGAATGCCTGCGGATATCCGATTCTGTCAAATACAGCGTCCATTTTCAAAAGCAGTCCGCCGCATCCTGAAAATGGCAGCGGCGCAAGTATCAGTTTGCTGTACACTCTGCCTGACAGGTCGTCTCCGTACTCGTCAATGCAGAGCCTCATCATATTAATAGGAAAAATCATCGTTCTGCTCATCTTTCCATCGCCTCCTGCCATTGAAGAGAAAGTTCTTCAAGTTCATACCGCAGTTCAAGTCTCCGATGCCGCAGCCTTTTCAGAAATTTCCTTCTGATTCTTTCCGCTACCGCCACGCTTGCCTCATAGGAACACGCGGACAGCAGTACCACATACTGTACATGTCCGTTTCTTGTCACCACATCTCCGACACGGAGAGTCTCTCTCACGACCTGCTCCAGTATATTTGCTCCCTCCAGCAGCCCGGGAGTCAATTTACCCCCCCCCGAACTGCATTTTTCAATTCTCTGGACAGTCAAAAGCAATATGTATTCAGATATCCCGATTCGTCCGACACGCCGCATCTCCAGACGGTAGATCTGCCGGAATATCTGATAATCGCAGAAAAACGCTCCGTTCGGCTTTTCTTTTTCTTCCGCTTCCCATATAATATCTGCAATGTCAGCGGTCTGTATCTTGCTGTCTGTAATAACATTCTGAAAAATGGCCTGCAGCTTCTGGGGCGTCTTTATCCCCAGCTTTTCGTAGAACTGCTTTTTTGCTTTTTCATACTGAAGCAGCGCCTGGTCATATTTCTGCTGTTTCTGAAGACTCCGGACCAGCCAGCACTGAATATCCTCTTCCAGAGGCTCCTGTACCGCGACCTCCTGGCAAAGCATCTCCAGCTTTGCCCACTCGTTTCCCTGTTCATAAATACCGCCCAGCATTTTCGCCGCCTCCAGATACATCGTCTGATATTTTAAAATCCGGGGCTGCAGCCATGGCTCACAGGCCAGTCGTGCCGAAATGTTCCCATGGTAGCAGGCGATTATTTTCTGGCACAGTTCCTCCCGTCCGGAATCGTCTGTCTGTTTTCCGATATCCTGATTGATCTTTTCAAACTGTTCATAATCCGTCTCAACCGGGATCTCCGGGTTCCACTGATATCCTCCCGGCTGTGTGCAGATGCATTCTTCCAGTCCCAGTTCTCTCAGTTTGCTTCGGAGACGGTACATCATATTCCTCAGCGCGCTCTCCGGATTTCTTGAATTCCCGGACCAGAATTCTTCATTCAGTTTTCTGCCTATCACGGGAATGTCTCTGTTGACAATGATGTACGCCAGCAGCTGTATCATTTTATTTGCGTGAATATCCTCTTCTCTAAGGACAACTGTCCTGTTTCTCAGGGAAAATCTTCCAAATAAGGTTACCTTTACTGCTTCTTTTTCCATTTCATTTTTCCTCTGTCATATCCATTTCCTTCTGTTCGCTGTCGCTTTCAAAAGAGATCGCCGAGTTTATGAGATACAGCAGTTCCATTACACTTCTGAATGACACTTTTTTATTCTCCTGGATCCAGTGTACCTGTCCCTGCCAGGTGGATTTCTGATGTTCAATAATCTCCACAATAAATGTCTGTTTCCCTTTTTTCATTTGACTCATAGATTTTAACCAGTCTTTCCCCATTTTTTTGCACCCAATTATACCAGACAGGTTATCTCAAATCTGTCACTTTCTTTCACTTTCCTGTTTCGGGCAGACGTGCGGGACAGGTCCCGAAAGATTTTACGAAACATTCCTCTTTTTTTGTTTCTCCCGGTCTTGCGGGCGCGTTCCGGTGGTCCGCGCAGATATGGCGCCTGGTTTATTCTTCAGATCTGATATAAATTTTTCAGAAAATTCAACCCTTAATTGATTTCCCTTCTTCCACGTGTTAGAATAGCAGTACTGAGTATCTGTAACAGGAAACATGGATTTGTTAAGGAGTTCTGCATTTCATGAAGAAATTTGGTAAACTATTACCGTTATTTTTGATGTGCATCGTCGGCATTGCCGCCGTTCTGATCGGAATCACCTATTTTAACTTTATTTCTCAGCGGATTTATGACGACAGCACCAGTCACCTGGAAGAGATTTACGACCAGGTCAACCGTTCCTTCGGCTCCTTTGTCGAGAGGAACTGGGGGCTTCTGAAAAGCTGGGGAGATTATTTCGCTTTGGCAGACGCACCGGAAAGCGGCGTTTTGAATGAAGAAGATCAAAAAAGCAGCGGCGCTGCCGAGGCGGAATCGGAAAGCGGCAGTTCTGCCGGAGGCCAGACTGTCACAAGTGTCGATATGGCTTCCGACCTCATCTCCGCGGAAGAGACAAGGAACAACGCGGCAGCCGGAGCATCGTCCGAAAGCACGGATCCGATTTTCGATTTTATCAGGGAAGAACATGATTACTGGGGATTTTCGGAATTTTATTTTCTCTCCGCTGACAAGTCCTGCATGACGCTGTCCGGACAGAAGGGGCATATGGGTCTGGAAGGAGCCTGGGACAGCCTTATCTCACAGAAGGAGCCTGTCATGTCCAGCGAGTCTCTCCCCTCCGGACAGGAGATCATTGTGTTTGCCTCTCCTGTTCCGCACGGCGAATACAAAGGCTTTCCTTTTGACGCCATCGCCGTCAGCTACACGAACGCGGACATGGCGGATTCGCTGAACGTGGACGCTTTTTCTGGAAAAGCCAAATGCTTCGTGATCCACAACGACGGAAATGTACTGCTTTCCACACAAACAGGCGGAAACGTTTTTACCAATTATCTCACCTATCTGAAAGCCGCCTCCGACCTGGATGACTGGATTCTCTCGGAGATCCACGACGACTGGCTGAATGAAAATTCCGGCCTGCTGCAGTGCAGGATCGGTAATATCAACTACTGCATTCTGTATCAGCCGGTCGGTTATCAGGATTATATCCTTTTAAGCGCGGTGCCGCAGGACGTCATCAGCGCCGGTTTCCTCTCTGTCCAGAAGACGACGGTCAGCGTCCTGATCGTGATCTTTCTGCTCGTGGGGACGATGGTGATTGCGCCGATCATTCTGAACAGCCGCAAGCAGTCGCGCCAGAGCAAAATGGAACTTCAGTACAGAGAGCTCATGTTTGACGTGCTGTCCAACAGTGTGGACGATATTTTCCTGATGCTTGACACCGAAAAGCACACCGTGGACTACATCAGCCCCAATACGGAACGGCTGCTTGGCATCCCGCTGAAAGCCGCCCGGGAGGATATCCGGGTTGTGGGAAAATGCGCCGTCGACGGCGACGTTGTGATTCCCAGGGCAGAGCTTGAGGCGATCCCGCTTCAGGGCAGCCGCTGCTGGGAGTGCGAATATATGCACCAGAAGACCGGCGAGCGCCGCTGGTACCGAATGACGGTCTATCATATGAGCATCCAGAATATCCGAAAGTATGTCATCGTACTGTCCGACCGCACACAGGAGCAGCAGATGAACCAGAAGCTGCAGGAGGCGCTGATTGCCGCAAGAAGCGCCAACGAGGCAAAGAGCAACTTCCTGTCCAATATGTCCCACGACATCCGCACCCCGATGAACGCCATCGTGGGATTTTCGGTGCTGCTGGAGAAAGACGCGGACCGCGCGGACAAGGTGCGCGAATATACCCGCAAGATCACGGCTTCCAGCCACCATCTGCTGAGCCTGATCAACGACGTGCTGGACATGAGCAAGATTGAGAGCGGCAAGACTTCTCTGAATGTGGACCGGTTCAGCCTGCCGGAGCTGCTGGATGAGCTGAATATCATCCTGATGCCGCAGGCGAAAGCAAAAGGTCAGTCCTTCGAGATTCATGTGCAGGGCGCTCCGCCGGAACGGCTGATCGGAGACAAGCTGCGCCTGAATCAGATCCTGATCAACCTCCTGTCAAACGCGATCAAATATACGCCGGACGGAGGCCGGATCCGCTTCCAGGTATGCGAGCTTCCCCAGCCCGCGCACCAGTACGTCAAACTGAAGTTTGTCGTGCAGGACAACGGTATCGGAATGAGCGAGGATTTCCAGAAACATATCTTTGCTCCTTTCAGCCGGGAGATCAGCTCCGTCACCAACAAGATCCAGGGCACCGGCCTGGGCATGGCGATCACAAAGAATCTGGTGGACCTGATGGGCGGCATTATCCAGCTGGAAAGCCACCCGGGACTGGGCAGTACCTTCTCCGTGGAACTGTCTTTTGTGCTTCCGGAACAGGAAGAATCCGAACTGTGGTACCATCAGAAGGTTACCCGTATACTTGTTGCGGACGACGACGAGGATATCTGTCTTGATATCCGGGAGATGATGCGTGACAGCGGCGTGGATATCATCTGCACAACAGAGGGGGCCGCCGCCGTGGAACTGGCTGTTCAGGCTCACCGCCGCAAAGAAGATTTCCACGTGATTCTTCTGGACTGGAAGATGCCCGGAATGGACGGCGTCGAGACTGCCCGCAGGATTCGCAGTCAGGTAGGGGCCGGCGTGCCGATCCTGGTACTGACCTCTTACGACTGGAGCGATATCGAAGAGGAAGCGCGCGCGGCAGGCATCAATGCCTTTATGCCGAAACCTTTCTTCGCTTCCGTTTTCTGGCAGACAATCGAGCCTCTGTTCTTTGAGCGCGCCGACAAAGTCGAAGCCTGCAGCGAGCCGGCGGAGGACGAAAATGTGATGGATGGCCGCCTGTTCCTCGTCGCGGAGGATAATGAACTGAACGCGGAAATTCTGACGGAACTGCTGGATATGGAAGGCGCCGGATGCGAGCTGGCAGCAAACGGATTTGAAGCCCTGGAGATGTTCAGAAATGCAGAACCCGGGCATTACGATATGATACTGATGGATGTGCAGATGCCCGTGATGAACGGCTATGAGGCTACCAGGCAGATTCGTGCCTGCGGCCATCCCGAGGCGGCGACAATCCCCATTGTGGCCATGACGGCCAACACCTTCGCCGAGGATGTGCGCAATGCCCTGGATGCCGGGATGAATGGTCATCTCGCAAAGCCGATCGACATGGACGCCGTAAGGGAGATGGTCGGCCGGCTTCTGACACAAAAAGGAGGAAAAAACTGATGAACAAAAAGGGGGGATTTATCCTGCTGACGCTTGCCGCGGCAGCTTTTCTGGCATCCTGTGGGAAAGCGGATGATCCGGATCATATTACCCTGACTCTTATGGGAAGGAGCAGCGATCTGGAAAAAAGCTACATGACCAGCATTTTTGAGCAGTACGAAAAGACTACCGGAAACAGGCTGGACATTATTTCCTTCAAGGACGCTGATTTTGAGGTAACCGCCTCCGAAGAATTTGCAAAAGGAAACGTGCCGGATATCTTCCTGCACTTTCATAACGCGGATCTGAACCGTTTTGACGTTTCCAAAAACTTTTATTATATGAATGATGAGAGCTGGGTCTCCGATCTGACAGACAGCGCCCGCGCCTATTGTCAGGACAAGGACGAAAACCTTCTGGGCCTGCCTTTCTGGGAAAACTCCGTTTCCGGATGCTACTACAACAAAACACTGCTGGATCAGCTCGGAATGAAACCTGCCTCCAATCAGGCAGAGTTCAATGTCCTCTGCCAGGTTCTGACAGACACCGGTTACACGCCTATCCTCTGGCCCGCCAACGGCTGCACCTGGATGTTCCAGTTTGGCATGGATCCCATCTTTGCGGATGACCCGGAGCTTCTTGAGAAACTGAACAACAATCAGATTACCTACTCTGAGATTCCCCAGGTGACGGACATGGTGCAGTGGGCTGCGGATGCCGCCAAAAACGGCTGGTTCGGCCCCGACTATCTGGGAGAAGGCTGGGATGATATCAGTCCCGCCCTTGGCTCCGGCGAAGCCGTTATGACTTTTATCTGGGATACCTGGTTTTATACCGACTTTGCGGGCGACGATGCATACACCGTCGATGATTTTGCCCTGATGCCTGTATTTATGAATACCGCCGACAAAGGAACTTACGAAGGCGGCAACCTGAATATGATGATGGTCAATAAAAACAGCGATCAGCTGGAGGCGGCCCTGGACTTCGTATCCTTCTGTGCATCCAGTGAAAATTATAACGCTGCGTTTGACGGAATCTCCACGGTGAACTGCTTCAAAGGGCAGACGACCAATATCCAGTCGCAAATGGTGACAGACGCACAGGCTTCCATAACGGCAAACGAACGGGTCTCCACCGCCGCTTCCAAAATCATCGGCTACAGCGCGGATGATGTGGCATCTGCTTTCAATGATCTGTTCCGCGGGAAGACCGATGTGGCAGGGTGCGTAAAGCTTATGGACGATTACCGGATTGAGGAGGCAGAAAAGCAGGGGATTGCAGGATTTTAACAAAGTTTTGTTACTGGTCATTTCATGGCCAGTAATTTTTATGTATCTTATATTTTTTGTGATTTTTATTGACATTTTTTATGTTTTATAGTAATATGAGTTTGGGCAGCCAATCTGCCGGGTGGTTTCCATCTCCGAAAGGAGGTGGTATATTATGAGTACATATGAAGAATTGAGCCTTATACTTGGTGTTGCAATGCTGATTGTGACAATTCTGATTTATGTAAACAACAAAAACGGCACAAAAAAATAACCACCCCGCCCTAGCAAGTGAGTTGGTTATTTTTTTAAATAATTAATTCTATATGGAGGCCACTCCGTGGAGTTGGCTGCCCTTTGTGCCTTTATGATAATACTTTTTTTAATATTTGTCAATAGAAAATTAAATAAATCAGATATCTCTTTTTATAAAATATATCAATATTTCTGCAAAATCTTTCTTTTTCCCTGGCTGACCAGGAATCCTTGTACGGAATCAGCCGCTACCGCCTGTGCAGGGAATACATCGCCGCCTTTTCCATCTCTCCGCTGAAAGATTTCAATCTCGTCCGCATCGAGGAAGCAAAAAAACTGCTGCTGAACACAAACCTGCAGGTGCAGGAGATCAGCAGCAGAATCGGGTATGAAAATGTGAATCATTTTATTCGTCTGTTCAAAGCGGAAACCGGAATGACGCCGGGGGCTTTCCGCTCCGCACATATTCCTGTATAAGACTTTTTGCAGTGCGGCGTATTATATGTCGCTTTTTCTTTAAATATAAGTAACTATTATTATGAAAATGTTGATTTATATTCAATTTTATGTTATCATGAAATATAATTTCCACTGTAACAATTGGGTCAAATATGTTTACCCGGGCAGCCGATAGGGTGTGAATACCTCCGTTCCAAACCTTGTTGGAAGGAGGCAGTTCCTATGAGTACATATGAGGAATTTATGGTTTTACTGACTATAGGCCTGTTAATCTGTGCCATTCTGAATCTGACACATAAGAAATAGCACCCCCGCTCTGGCAAAGTAAAGGTGCTGTTTCTTATAATACCTGTATTACGCCGGAAACGGATAGGTGTACGCTATCGTATCGGCTGTCTTGTTAAATATATTATACAACAATCCATATTTATTGTCAAATACTAATCAAAGAATTTTATACTCAAAAAATATGCTTACCCGGGCAGCCGGGGGACGTGCTTTCACCCGTTCCGAGATCCTGCGGAAAGGAGTGGTTTTTATGTCTACATATGAGGAATTCATGATTATCCTAACCGCCGGCATTCTGTTGGTTGCGATTCTGAATTACGTGCATAAAAAATAGCCGTCCTGTCTTGGCAAAACTGACGGCCATTTTTATGGTTTGATATTTTTCGCCGGGACGGGTGACCCACTCTCACCTTCCGGCTGTCCTGTTAAACATATTATACGACAATCCATATTTATTGTCAAATACTAATTAAAGAATTTTATACTCAAAAAATATGCTTACCCGGGCAGCCGGGGGACGTGCTTTCACCCGTTCCGAGTCTTGCGGAAAGGGGGGATTATTATGAGTACATATGAGGAATTAAGCTTGATTGTGAGCATTGCTCTATTAATCGTAGCCATTCTGAATCTGACACATAAAAAATAGCCGTCCTGTTCTCGCCAAAGTTTAGGAACGGCTATGCCTTACTAAATCTTGCCGGGACGGGTGCACACTCACCTTCCGGCTGTCTTGTTAAACATATTATACGACAATCCATATTTATTGTCAAATACTAATTAAATAATTTTCCTTCCTGCTGCATAATAATCACATACCCAGCGCCTGCTGCTGGTATTCTATTATTGACATATGTTAGGAATATGTCTATACTGAATTTATTATTAGCATATGCCAGAAAGGAACCATTATGCCGAGACCAAAAAGATGCAGAAGAATATGCGGTTATCCGGACTACTGGAGTTTTGCGCCGGAAGGATCAGATATCTGTGAGACAACCACACTCACACTTGACGAATTTGAAACGATCCGGCTGATCGATTATCAGAAAATGACGCAGGAAGAATGCGCGAAAGCAATGGGCGTTTCCAGAGCGACTGTGACGGGCATTTACGAAAACGTTCGTTTCAAAATCGCGGACGCAATGATAAACGGAAAGCGTATTCGCATCACGGGAGGCTCTTATCGGATTGATTCCATACCGGCGAGTGCCAAAATCAAAGAAAAAGGAGAAAATACCATGAGAATTGCGGTTACTTATGAACAGGAAATGGTTGGACAGCACTTCGGAAGAACCGAACAGTTTAAAATCTATGACACAGCAGAGGGAAAAATCCTGTCCTCGCAGATCATCGATACCAACGGAACCGGACATGGCGCGCTTGCCGGATTCCTGCGCGCGGCAGAGGTTGAAGTCCTGATCTGCGGCGGCATCGGCATGGGCGCGAGGGAAGCGCTCGAAGAGGTCGGCATCCAGCTGTTGCCAGGAGTATCCGGAAACGCAGACGAAGCGGTAAAGGCCTGTCTTTCCGGCAGTCTTGCATACGATCCCGAAACGGTCTGCCATCATCATGACCACGAACACGGCGAGGGAGGATGCGGTCATCACGGCGGCGGATGCGGCTCCCACGGATGTCATTAATGCCGATTAGACCAGTACTCTTTTCCAGAACTTGCGAAACGTATATCAGGTGGAAGAATCATCTTCCACCTGATATAAACTTATTGCAATCCAAATTCTCTGCAGAGGTTTTCAAACCGGACCCTTTCTTTTTCCTTAACTTCCTTCGACAGATCATTCATGCAGTGATGGATCACATCGGCATCTTTCAGCGCTTCTTCCATCGGGCCGTCCACGATCAGCTTGTCGTCGTGGTGATAAATTGCTGAACAAATGATATCTGTCTCTGCTTCATCCGTCAGCTGCAGTTCACCGAGGACTCTGCGCGCAAGGTCAGCGCCTTTGTGTGCATGGTCGTCATAGCTGCCGCTCTCATAAGCATAAAGATCGTGGAGCATCGCCGCCATTGCCAGAATCTCCGCGTCAAGGCCGCGCTTTTTCGCAAGCAGAGAAGACGCCAGCGAAACTCCATACAGATGAGCAATGGCTCCCGTACGCTTGTCAGCGTCCGGCATCTCATTTAAACGAGCGTCTACATATTTTCTGAGCATTTTCAATCTTCCCATAAGGGATCACCTCCTGTTAGTTTTGCAGCTTCGAAAAGCCATAAGCGGATTCTCCTACAGACTTTCCTTCAGCAGTATTTTGATCTCTGAATACAAGTGTCTCTTTTCAGGTTTCCTGTCATAAATCAGATATTCCATCAGCACTTCGAGCGCCTTTTTCCCTTGCTCTTCGATCTCACTGTCCAGAGTCGCTGTCACAATATTCTTTTCCAGCAGTCTGAGAATCTCCGGATAATTTTCATAACATATGAGTTTCATGTCTTTTCTCTCATATTCTTCCAGTACGTCGCCGACAGCGTTCACGCCGCCGCAGGTGATAAAGATTCCCGCAAGCTCTGTCTCATTTTCACAAAGCTTCCGCATTTCCCGGCGTATGATCTGCGGCTGCTCATGTGTGTAAATGCTGGGAAGAATCTCAATGTTCGGGTACTGCCCGCCGACAAGTTCCCGGAAACCGCCTTCTCTTGTGCCAAACGGAAACGACTGATATTCATCCGAATCGCTGGTAAATACGGCCACTTTTCCCTTCCCCTGCAGAAATTCCCCCATCAGCCTTCCCGCAATGCGGCCCGCCTTAAATCCGTCCTGCCCGATAAAACAGAGCCTCTGACTTCCTTTAATATCCGTGTTGACCGTGATGACAGGAATCCCCTCCTCCGCGCACTCGTCAATCTTCTGCACGATCTCCGGCGAATTGATCGGACTCATGATGATACCGTCAACCTTGTCTTTCTTCAGTTTGCTCAGCGCGGCAGCCTGACTCTCGGCATCCGAATATCCAAGTGTTATGTATTTTATTTCAACCTGAAATGTATCATATTTTTTTAATTCTTCCTCTATCCCCCTTTTCAGCACAGACCTCGCGTCAACCTCAAGAAGCAGAACCTCGATCTTCAGCTTCTTCTCCTGCATCTTAAGCGCTTTGCCGACGGGATTGGCCTGATAATTACACTCATCCAGAATTTTCTGTATTCTCTGTCTTACCGGGTCGCTCACACCCGGACGGTTATGCAGTACCTTATCCACGGTAGAGCGGTGCACCCCCGCCATCTCCGCGATTTCTTTCATCGTAACTCCCATCGCCGTTCCCCTCTTTTCTGTCAAAATTCACGAGCTCGACATCGTAAAGTCCATTATAGCATTTTACGCAGAAAATTAAATGGAAATTTTTCAGCTTTTGGTATTTTTCAGGTATGAGTTTTCGCATATTGAAAATGGAGGCTTGATTTCTCAAGCCCCTTGGCGTATAATCAAAACAGGAAAGGAAATCTGATACAGAATCTGATACTCTCTGTTTTAGCTATCTAAAGAAATAGCATCCAACTTGGGCGGGAGGATGCTATTTCTTTCTGCCTATGTAAGACAACGCCGCGAAGATTACAAGCAAAAGCGTTAACGATTCAATCCGGCAAAACAACCCGTTCGATCCGGCACTTATGATGCTTCTCCTCATCATAACTGATCCCGGCTAACAGGATCATAGTGCTGCCAAACTGTCGCTGCCCCAGAAACGGATATGCCTCCTGCAGACTGGCGCGGATCCCCCCGATATAGTCCTCGTAAGTTCCGCAGTCGTCCGGCACATGGCTGAAATCGATGAAAATGACATTGTGTGTGTTCAGATGCTTTCTGTAATTCGTCGTACCGGCCACATCCAGCCCATCAAAAAGGCGGCTGTTGTCCACAAAACGCTGTTCAATATCTCCTGAAACAGCGTCGCAGGCGCCGACACATTCAGATAATTCACACTGCAGCCCCCTCAGATCGTTTTCGGTTATTACAGTTCACATCGTGAGGTAAATTTCCGGGCAGAATGACCGGAAATTCCGAAAACAGAATATTGCAAACAAGATATACATATGATATAATACTCACAGATAAATGTATCTCACATTTATGGTATTAAAAAGGTGTTGCCGATAAACGGCTGGCCCGATTTGTCAAACAAAATAGCCGCTCAACTTGTCGGGGCCGGGCGGCTATTTCTGTGTCTTATGATTATCGTTACGCCCGATGGCGTATCCGAGGCTAAAGCAACCAACACAAAGGCTGATTACTGAAATAAGTCCTTCTAACGTCAGCATAAGCGTTGCCCTCCTTTCCACAAAATAACGCCACAATCTGGCATCTATGTAATCGGAGGGGCGCACCGAGTCCGGTGGACGCAGGTTTTGCGCCGACCGAAACGAAGTGCAGAACACAGTCCCTCCGAAGAGGGCCAGCCGCCTACCATTATGACAACACCCAGGGCCATTATATCACGGCCTTTTCGGATGCGCCACTACATTTTTTAAACTATGCAGAAGCATTACAGGCTCTCCCTCAGCAGTATCTTAATCTCCGAATACAGATGCCTCTTTTCGGGTTTCTTTCCGTAAATCAGATATTCCATCAAAACTTCGAGCGCCTTTCTTCCCTGTTCTTCAATCTCGCTGTCGATCGTCGCCGTCACAATGCCTTTTTCCAGCATTTCCAGGATCTCCGGATAGGTTTCATAGCATATGAGCTTAATATTTCTTCTCTCATATTCTTCCAGTATGTCGCCGACGGCGCTCACTCCGCCGCAGGTGATGAAAATTCCCGCAAGGTCCGTTTCCTCCTCGCACAGTCTGCGCATTTCTCTGCGTATGATCTGCGGCTGTTCATGTGTGTAAATACTGGGAAGCATCTCGATATCCGGATACTGTTCGCTGACAAGTTCCCGGAAACCGCCTTCCCTTGTCCCAAACGGAAACGACTGATACTCATCCGAATCGCTGGTAAATATGGCCACTTTTCCTTTTCCATGCAGAAATTCTCCCATCAGCCTCCCCGCAATGCGGCCCGCTTTAAATCCGTCCTGCCCGATAAAACAGAGCCTCTGACTGCCTTTAATATCCGTATTGATCGTGATGACCGGAATTCCTTCCTCCGCACACTCATCAATCTTCTTTACGACCCGCGGCGAATTGATCGGGCACATAATAATTCCGGCAGCCTTGTCATTCTTCAGTTTTTCCAGCGCGGCAGCCTGGCTCTCGACATCGGAATATTCAAGCGTTATATACTCCGTTTCCACCTGGAACATATCGTATTTTTTCAGTTCTTCCTCGATTCCCTTCTTCAGGACAGATCTCGCATCAACCTCAAGAAGAAGCACCTCGACCTTCAGCTTCTTCTCCTGCATCTTAAGCGCTTTGCCGACAGGGTTTGCGTGATAATTACATTCATCCAGGATTTTCTGTATTTTCTGTCTTACCGGAGCGCTCACGCCCGGCCGGTTATGCAGTACTTTATCCACGGTAGACCGGTGTACTCCCGCCATCTCCGCGATTTCCTTTATTGTAATTCCCATTGCTGTCCCCCTTTCTGCTGAATATTCCTGCCCGCGCTGCGGGCGTCACCATGAATATAAGTCCACGGATTGCTTCATGCTTTGAGACTGGACTTATACAGTAAACAGGCTGCCCCGATATCACAGGACAGCCCGTCCAAAGAGAAACTTAATCCGGCTTCTCCTGATTATTTACTGATCGTCTGCTGCAGCGCGTCGATCGATGTTTTTACGCCTGCCTCTACGGACATAGTCAGATCTTCCATCTCCAGGGATACATCACCGTTATATCCCATCATGCTGAGCACGGAGAAGAATTCTTTCCACCACTGCAGATCCTTGCCACAGCCAACCGCCACATAATTCCATACTCTGTCCGCGGACTCTGTGACAGGTCTTGGCTCCAGGATGCCGTTGACATCCGCAAGCCCTCTCTCGATACGGGCGTCTTTTCCATGTACATGGAAGATGCAGCCTTTCAGAGCGCGTGCTGCCGCGATCGGATCCGCTCCGAGGATCATCATATGAGACGGATCAAGGTTGATTCCGACCATCGGATCTGTCGCGTTCCTGAGCTTTAACATGGTTTCCACAGACCATACCATCGTCCCCGGGAACTCTTCAATCGCGATCTGCTCCACACCGCATTTTTTACAATGTTCAACAAATTCCTTCCAGAACGCGATCGTAACTTTCCACTGATACTCGTACGCCGGAGCCATAAAATCGGGCCAGGATATCGTCGAAGTGATCCAGTTCGGCGTTGTGTCCGTCTCGTTTCCGGCCGGAAGCCCTGCCATGGCCACGATCTTCTTCACGCCAAGCTTTCCTGCCAGCTCCGCGCAGGCATACATGGACTTTTTGTATTCCTCCCCGGTCTTTGACGGCCAGAGCGGGTTGCAGGAGGTATTCAGAGCGGATATACGCATCCCTCTCTTATCCAGTTCCTCCTTAAACGCGGCGAGCTTCCCCTCATCCGCAAGCAGTTCGGCTGTGTTGCAGTGTTTACGCGCTCCCCAGCCGCCGGCAGTCATCTCTACAGCGTCAATACCCAGAGATTTCACTTTATCCAGCATCTCCGTATAAGATAAATCAGCAAATACATCCGTGCAGATTGCAAGCTTCATACTTACTTTACCTCCTGATCGTTCTACTGTGAAAACCCGAAACAGTCTGTGGGCTTTCATTTATGGTGCTGCCCTGTCTGCAGGGCACGATAGTTTACTTATTATTGCTTTACTCCAGATAATCCTCTACATTATCCTTCGTGATTGAGATATAATCGACCATAACCTCGTTGATTCCCGGATAACTCTCGGACGGAGTTCCGATCTCATCGTAGGTTTTTCCTTCTCTGAGGAACTGATTCAGCACTTCCAGACAAGCCTCACCCTGTCCCGGAGCATTCTGCAGTACGGACTGCACCATGCCTCCGTCCACGATCGCCTGGAGAGCGTCCGCCGTTCCGTCAATTCCTGAGATAAAGATTTCTGTCTGATCGCTCAGCAGACCGGCGCCTTTGAGAGACTCCATCGCTCCCAGAGCCATCTGGTCGTTCGCCGCGATAACCGCCTGGAACTCCGCCTGACCGCCGGAACCGTATCTCTGAATCCATGCGTCCGTGATTTCCATGGCGTCAGCCTTCACATAGTCCGCATCCTGAGAATCCAGACACTGGCTGTCCCAGTCAAATCCCTGTTCCGCCAGCGCGTCCATGGTGCCCTGCTTGCGCAGCGCCGCATGATCCAGACCGTTGGTTCCTTCCAGATAAAGGATTTTCGCGTTTTCAATTCCTACGCTGTCCGTAAGGAGCTGCCCGATATATTCCCCTTCCAGATAACCGGAGCTGTAATGCGGCGAACCGATAAAGGTGTACTCACATTCCGTGGGATCGCAGGCATTTCCGATCAGGATACAGGGAACATCGTGCTCATTGCAGGCCCTTACCGCCGGCACAACGCCCG
>CANQAR010000077.1 GCA_947588845.1 uncultured Lachnospiraceae bacterium | reverse complement strand
ATTTCAACTCCATGCTGGAACAAAAAGTCCAGAATGGCAATCATGATCCCAAGTACGATAGAAACGGCAACAACAGCACATGTCTGCTTCACCAGTGATTTCTGATCCGGCCAGATGATCTTGCGGAACTCAGCCTTTACACCGTCGAACCAATCCTGTATTGAACGTTTTTCTGCCTTCTCAGCATTTGTTTTTGCCATGTCTTCACTTCCTTTGCCTGATTCTCCGTATTACTTGGTCTCTCTGTGTGCCGTGTGCTTCCTGCAGAAACGGCAGTACTTTTTGGTTTCCATTCTGTCAGGATGAGCTTTCTTATCCTTTGTCGTGTTGTAATTACGCTGTTTACACTCCGTACATGCCAATGTGATTCTAACGCGCACAACTTCCACCTCGCTCTCTTCTTGTAGTTGTCGTCTTGTAATTGTAATTTTTGTTTCGCAATGCAGCCGGTCAGACTACATTTCAGGCACAAAAAAAAGGCCTTCTTCCATACGCCCGTCCAGTGTATCACAGGACTGCCGAATAAGTCAAGGGTTTTCTTATCTTCTCTATTGAAAAAGCACGGCAGGAGGTATATAATCAATTTATCTATATTAATTTAGGTTTCTCTAAAATATTTGTTCTGCGGAACAAGCCAGTTTCAAAAATGAAAGGTGTGAAATTTATGAAATGCAAAAAGCTGTTTCAGGCGCTCCTCGCAGGCACGCTTGCCGCGTCGCTCTGCATGAGTCCTGCCGTCCCGGCCTTTGCGGAAGAAACCGGGGCCGACAGTGTCGTCACTGTCGAAGAAGTCGTCATTCCTGATTCTGTTCCGGACGAATCAGCTCCCGTCCCGGACACTTCAGCTCCGGCCGGAGACACCGCAGAATCCCCCGACATCACCATTTCCTCTCCGGATGTCACCATCCCTCCTGAGGACGCAGGCGCTGTCACTCCGGATGCTTCCGGTTCCGCGGTTGTGGAGACGGTACCCGAAGTCCCGGAAACTCCGGCGGCAGATGGAACCACTCTTCCCGACAACTCCGGGGATTCCCTGGGGGAAGTCGTTGAAGCAGGAGACGGCGAAATTATCCTCGATGTTGCAGATACCCCGATAACAACAGCACAGACTGAGTCGGAAACCGAAGCGGAAACCGCGGCTGAGACGGAGACAGAACCTGCCACGGAGGCTCCCCTTCCCCCGTCCCCGACACGTGTCACCGTACATGACCCGTCGATCGTCAAGGCAGCCGACGGAATCTACTATGTGCTCGGCTCCCATACGGCATCCGCCAGATCCGCAGACCTGATCCAGTGGGACCAGATCAACACCGACTACGGCAATGTGGATGATACGCCGTTCTATGGAAATCTTCTCGAGACATTTGAGAAGCCGTTCCAGTGGGCCGGCTACGATGACGGCGACTGTGCGGGCGGCTACGCGATCTGGGCTCCGGACGCGATCTGGAACCCGTACTATGAGTGGGAAGACGGAAGCACCGGCGCCTGGATGCTGTACTGCTGCACTTCTTCCACCTGGAGACGTTCCTGCATCAGCTATCTCGTATCGAAAAACTTCGCGGGTCCGTACGAATTCGGGGATACAATCATTTACTCCGGCTTCACGATGACCGGAGAGCCGGACGGCAACAGCACCCGCGACACAAAGTGGGACAACGATTACCTCAATCTCTCCGCTCTGATCGAGCTCGGCTCCGAAAACGGCGGCATCGATGAGATCAGCGAGAACTGGTTTGACGGTAACGGCGGCTGGAACAACAACTACGCGCCGAACGCGATCGACCCGAACCTCTTCTTTGACGCGAGCGGCGAGAAACTCTACATGTCCTACGGTTCCTGGTCAGGCGGCATGTTCCTGCTTGAACTTGACCCCGCGACCGGAGAGGCCATCTACCCGGGCGTTGACTCTGTCGACGAGGTTTCCGGCAATTTTGTGGACCGCTATTTCGGCGTCCACCTGATCGGCGCGAACCATCAGTCCGGCGAGGCTCCCTACATTCGCTATGACAGCACAACCGGTTACTATTATTTATATGTCACTTACGGCGGACTGACCGCGGAGGGCGGCTACAACATGCGCCTCTTCCGTTCCGAAAATCCGACCGGCCCGTACCTTGACGCAAAAGGCGGCAACGCGGCGGACAACGGCACAGGCAACGACGCCTACGGAATCAAGCTGATCGGCAACTACAGTTTCTACGATCAGATCGGCAAGCGCGCGGCAGGCCACAACTCCGCGCTGATCGATGACGACGGATCGCACTATCTTGTATACCATCAGCGTTTCGACATCGAGCCGCAGCTCGAGGCGCACGAAGTCCGCGTACATCAGCAGTTTATGAATGAAGACCTCTGGCCGGTGACCGCAGTCTATGAGTACCGCGGAGAGACCCCGACCAATTATGACGCTGCAGACGTCGTTGGTTCCTATGAATTTATCAACCACGGAACAACCACCAGCGGCGAGATGCTCAAGACGCAGATGCTTGTCCTGAATGAGGACGGCACCGTCTCCGGCGCGGCGGCAGGCACCTGGACAAAGAGCGATTCCGGAAAAGGCTACGATTATGTGACTTTCGTCCTCGACGACGTGACCTACAAAGGAATTTTCTTCCGTCAGCTCAAAGAGAACCTCGACACAACTCCGGTCATGACCTTCACGGCAATCGGCGAAAACAACGAGAGCATCTGGGGCAGCATGATCGACATGGAAAATACGGAAATGGTGGTCGACATGGCATCCATCTCCATCGGGCAGATGATCCCGAAGACAACGAAAGAGTACATCAGCCTCCCGACAAGCGTGATGGGAGCCGACGTGCAGTGGTCCTCCTCCGATGAGGCGGTCATCAGCGCGGAAGGCGTCGTCACACCGCAGGCGGAGGATTCCCGCGTCGAGCTGACCGCAGTCATCTCCAGCGGTGATTTCTCTCAGACAGAAACTTACAAAGTCGTGGTCCGCGGAATCGCGACGCTGATCGTCGGCTACGATTTCGAGACAGCGACAACCACTGTTGAGGACGCGGCGGAAGCTCCGGAAGTTTCTTCTGAGGCGGCGGAAAGCAACACAGAAACCGCAGAGGCGGCAGAAGCTGCTTCTGAGCAGAGCACGGAAGTTGGTGAGGCGGCGGCTGACGACGCGGCGGAGGCTGCTTCTGAGCAGGACGCAGCAGCCAGTGAGATAACGGAAGACTCTGCAGAAGCGGGCAGCCCGACTGTCACAACAGTTCCTCCGGTGGAAGGCTCCTCTCTTATGGAAGACGCGGTGCTTAACGGCACAGCCTCCATCGTTCAGGATGAGACGCGCGGCAGTGTTCTTCAAATCACAAATGACCCGGGCGCCCAGGGCGTAAACTTCCTGAGACTTCCGGAGGATACGCTCAAACCCGTCGGACCGGCAGGCTACACCGTCGCCATGTGGGTCAACATCGGCGCTGAGACCTTCGAGCACAGCGCGCTCTTCGAGGCTGACGCGCAGGCGCAGTACCCGCTGACAAGGATCGGCGCAAACCTGATCGCCCGCATCAACGCGAACGCCTACAGCGATGTCCAGGGAGCGCTGCTCACCACAAGCGGCGAGCGCGATGTATGGCAGCATGTCGTGTACACCGTTGATCCGCAGGGCATCAAGGTTTATCTGAACGGCGCGCTGGTCGGACAGGAAGTCAAGAACATTGAGGACTGCTTCAAGAAGAACAAGACCGGCATCTCCCAGGCGAAAGACGTCATGGTCGGCAGCGGCTATATCTGGGGCGATGAAGACTGCCAGAACGCGAAGTTCGACGACGTCATGGTCTATGATGGAGTTCTGACGGCAGGCGAGGTACAGGAACTGTACGCAAAGGGTTAAAAACTTACAAGTTGCCAAGGAAATTCCTGGCAGGCTTTAACAACTGAATCGAGCAGGAGGGCAAACAGTCTCCTGCTCGCCGCGCGGCCCGCATGTTGTTCCAGCAGCCGATTTCCATATGCGGTCCTGCTATAAAGACTGATACGCAAAGGCTAAATCATAAAAGCCCGACCATATCAGTCTTTTTTATCTCACAGTAACACAATGTGTTCCGCGCCATACCGGAAGAAACACCGGGAAACAAACTTAAAGTTCTTGAAGATCAGCCAAAATCAATTATAATATATAAGCATCCGAAGAAAGTGAAGTGTTTAAAATTTACAGCCTTCACTCCTGCAAAGTTTCTGGCACAGCTGTAACAATATTTCAGCAAAAACTGAAAACGAGGAAATCCGAATGACGTTAAACGAAGAAAAATTTAAGAGACCCTGCAATATTCCCGGCAGAGTTCTAAGAGACATTTCCGCTTTTTCCCGGAAAAACGGGATTCATAAAGTTATCCTGTTTGGTTCCCGCGCAAGGGGAACGCATACGGAAAGAAGCGATATTGATCTTGCTGTATGCGGCGGTGATTTCGACGGATTTTACTGGGATATTATGGAGAATACTCACTCTCTCCTGTCTTTTGACCTGGTCAGCCTTGACTCGCAGGTTTCCGACAAGTTAAAAAAAGAAATTGAAAGGGATGGAGTCATACTATATGAAGAAGCTCGATAATTTTTCCAACTGCCTGAGCGTGCTGAAAAACGCAGACTTTTCAATGGCGGACAATGATGAGATCTACAGAACCGGCGTAATCGGACAGTTCAGCCTGACTTTTGAGCTTGCCTGGAAAGCGCTGCAGGCAGTATTAAGAGTGCACGGCGCCGAAGGCGCCGAAACAGGCTCTCCCAGGGAAATTCTGCGGCTCGGCTATAAGCTCGGCTTTGTAGACGATTCCGCCGTATGGCTCGCCATGTTAAAAAAGCGTAATACCCTGGTGCACATCTATGATGAAGACGAAGCGGACGAGATGCTCCTGCTCATCCGTGACAGCTTTATTCCCGCGTTTCTTGTACTGGAAAAAACATTGAGAAGCAAACTCCGCGAGGCCGGAGACGACTGGGGGTAAAAGCTGGATTATCTAATCCAGCTTCAGTCCCGCAAGCGCCGCCGCCATTGCGTTGTTGACCGGCTCCGCCGCCTCTTTCTGCTGCTTCTTCATGTAGGCCGCCACATCGCGTTTTGTCACGCCTGCTCCCTCTTTCTGGCGGCGTTCCTTGAATTTTTCCAGCCGCTCTTTATAACCGCAGGAGCAGAAGAACGTCGCCGTATCCCCACTTCCCGCCATCTCCATCTTCTTGTGGCAGACCGGACAGCGCGCGTTCGAGGTGCGCGACACAGTTTCGCGGTAGCCGCAGTTTCTGTCCTGGCAGACAAGCATTTTCGCGTTCTTCCCGTTTACGGCGAGAAGGCGCTTACCGCACTGCGGACATTTTTTGTTTGTCATGTTTTCATGACGGTACGTCCCCTCCTGTGTCCGGATCTCCTGCAGCAGTTCCTGTGTGTAGCTTCGGATTTCCTGCATGAAACGATCTCTCCGGATATTCCCGGCCGCGATCTTCGCCAGCTTCATCTCCCAGTCCGCGGTCAGCTCCGGCTTGCGCAGATCCTCCGGCACAAGGCCGAGCAGCTGTCTGCCCTTCGCGGTCAGATAGATTTCCTGTCCCTTCTTTTCCATGAGAAAACTTCCGAACAGCTTGTCGATGATATCCGCGCGGGTCGCCACCGTGCCAAGTCCGCCCGTCTCTGTGAGCGTTTTCGCCCTGCTCTTGTCGCTGCTTTCCATATATTTCACCGGATTTTCCATCGCGGAGAGAAGCGTTGCCTCCTGGAACCGGGCAGGCGGCTTCGTTTTGCCCTCTTTCACCGTCACAGCCGCCACAGAAATCCTCTGTCCCTGCTGCACAGCAGGAAGAATCTGCTCGCGAAGCTCTTCCTCATTGTCTTCCTGATCATCGTCCTCGGAGAGATCCCCGTACACTTCCTTCCAGCCCAGAGAGAGAACTGTCTTGCCGCGGGCGGCGAACTCATCACGGCCCGGTCTGCCGGCTGCGGCATTCATTTTCCCTCCGGACAAAATACCCTTCTGCCCTGCCGCTTTCATTCCTGCACTCCCGGAGACCGTATTTGCCTTTCCACCTGCAGCCGAAACACCTGCTTTCGTTCCCATACTGCCGGATGTTCCGCCTTTTCCGCCGGAGGATGTTCCTGCCTGACCACCTGTCGCTCCTGTTTTTGTTTCTGCGCTGCCGGATGATGACATGCTTCTTCCCACGATCGTCACACCCGGACGGCTGCCTGCCGCCGCCAGCTCTGCGGTCAGCACAGTCTCCTCATATTCAAACGGCGGATACAGCACCGCCAGGAATCTCCGCACGACAAGATCATAGATCCTGCGCTCATCGACCGTCATATGTGTCAGCTCCGGCGGCTGCTCAGTCGGGATGATCGCATGGTGGTCAGATACCTTCGCGTTGTTCACAAACGGAAGACTGCCGGAAAACTGTCTGTTCTTCACCTTTGCCGCTGCTGTGCGGTACGGGCCGACACCGCAGGCATCAATCCGCTCGCGCAGCGTCGGGACGATATCCGAAGTAAGGTAGCGCGAATCCGTACGCGGATACGTCAGAACCTTATGATTCTCATAAAGACGCTGCATGATATTCAGCGTATCCTTGGCCGAGTAGCCGAACCGCTTGTTGCCTTCCCGCTGCAGCTCCGTAAGATCATACAATAAAGGCGCGTACGTCTTTTTGCGTTTCTTTTCCACCTTCGTGATCGTCAGGGTTCCGGTCTGCAGCGCTCTCTTTACAGTCTCTGCGCGTTCCTTCGAGAAAGTCCGGCAGCCACCTGAAGCGCCGTCGCGCCACTGGAAGCGGATACTCTGCGGTCTGCCGCTTCCCGCAGCAGTCCCACTTCCTGAACCAGCTCCTGTTTTTCCCGCACTTGTCCTTCCTGACGCAGCACTGTTTCCCGCGGCAGTTCCGACTCCTGTTCTTCCTGTCACAGTGCTGTTTCCCACAGCAGTTCCGGCGCCTGTTCTTCCCGCAGCAGCGCTGTTCCCAGAGCCGCTTCCCGGAACAACCCGCGCCTCCGCCGATACCGTATAATACGTCTGCGGCTGAAATTTCCGTATTTCTTCCTCGCGCTTCGCGATCATTGCGAGCGTTGGCGTCTGCACACGTCCGCAGGAAAGCTGTGCATTGTACTTGCAGGTCAGCGCGCGCGTCGCGTTGATGCCGACCAGCCAGTCCGCCTCTGCGCGGGAAACCGCAGCCTCAAAGAGATGATCATACTCTTTCGCGTCCTTCAGCTTTGCAAAACCTTCCCGGATCGCCTTGTCAGTCACCGAAGATATCCAGAGACGGCGGCATTTCTTGCGGCAGCCTGCCTTCTGCAGGATCCAGCGCGCCACCAGTTCTCCCTCGCGCCCGGCGTCTGTCGCGATCACGACATCCCCGACGTCCTTCCGATTCAGGAGATTCTGCACTGCCCGATACTGTTTTCCCGTCTTTGCGATCACGACCGTCTGCAGCTTCTCCGGCATGATCGGAAGATCTTCCGCTTTCCATTCCTTATATTTTTTATCGTACCCTTCCGGATCCTGGAGTTCCACCAGATGTCCCAGACCCCAGGTCACAACATAATCTTTTCCTTCAAGGAATCCGTCCCCTTTCTGCTGACAGTGCAGCACACGCGCGATATCGCGCCCCACGGACGGCTTCTCCGCCAGTACAAGTGTTTTCATGCTGTCCCTCCATTTTCACATCAGCTATTTCTCCAGCGCCGCCGACAACCTGCCAAACTTCGCAGCTCCATTCTCACATCAGCCGCTTCTCCAGCGCCGCCGACAACCCGCCAAGCTTCGCAGCTTCATTTTCACATCAGCCACTTCTCCAGCGCCGCCGAAAGTTTGTCGAACTCCACCGGCTTCGCGACGTGATCATCCATCCCGGCTTCCTTCGATTTTCGGATATCATCGGAGAAGGCATCGGCGCTCATCGCGACAATCGGTATCTTCTCCAAGTCCTCACGCCCCGACTCTCTGATAGCCCGGGCCGCCTCGTATCCGTTCATGACCGGCATCTGAATATCCATAAAGATAAGATCGTAATAATTTTCCGGCTTCTCCTTCAGCACATCCACCGCCTGCTGCCCGTCAAACGCCATCTCCACATTAATGCCGATGGACTCCAGCAGCTCCGCCGCGATCTCGCGGTTCAGCTCGTTATCTTCCACGAGGAGTACGCGCTTTCCGCTGTAATCCTCCTCCTGGAAACTGTCGATACTGATTTTCTTTACATCCGACCCTGTCTCCACAAGGGCCTTCAGTACATTGATCAGACGTGAGCGGAACAGCGGCTTCTCGATAAACGCGTCAACGCCCGCGTCTCTCGCCTCCTGCTCAATTTCGGACCAGTCGTATGCCGAGAGAATGATGATCGGAACATCATCGCCAACCTTTTCGCGGATCTCGCGCGCCGTCTCGACGCCGTTCTTTCCCGGCATCTTCCAGTCGAGAATGATCGCCGCGTATTCCTCGTTTCTCTCGTAGGCATCGACAACCTTCTCAATGGCTTCCTCGCCGCTCTGTACCCAGGAAGCATCCATGCCAATGCCGTCGAGAATCTCACAGGTCGCGATGCAGGCGTCCCGGTCGTCGTCCGCGACCAGAATCTCCAGATCGGCCAGGCTTGTCACATCCTCTTTCTCGACATTCTGCAGCGGCAGATAAATCTGAACCGTAAACCTGGATCCTCTGCCAAGCTCACTTTCCACTTTGATCGTACCGTTCATCATACGGACAATGTTTCTCGCAATCGGCATGCCGAGACCAGTTCCCTCAATCTTTTTCGTCGTTGAAACATTGGACCGCGTGAACGGCTCAAATATATTATCGATATAATCCGGCTCCATGCCGATTCCTGTATCCTCAAAAACAAACTCATAGCAGGCCTGCCCTTTGATGAGAGAAGCCGTTTCGCTGATTCCGAAAGAGATGTCTCCCTCCTCCGGCGTAAATTTTACAGCATTTCCCATAATATTGACAAACACCTGACTCAGGCGCAGCGTATCGCCGACCACATCCTCATGAATAATATGAGAAATATTTACTTTCAGATGCTGATGCTTCGCCGTAATCTGCGGGCGAATGATTGTCAGAAGGCTTTCAACCAGCTCGGCCATGTTGAACTCTTCCTCGGACAGCGTAATCTTCCCGCTCTCAATTTTCGACATATCAAGCACGTCATTGATCAGCGCAAGCAGATGGCGGCTCGAAACCGTTATCTTGTGCAGACAGTCGAGCAGACGGTCATGATCGTCAACATGCATCGCGGCGACAGCCGTCATGCCCATAATCGCGTTCATTGGCGTGCGGATATCATGGGACATCCTGGAAAGGAAATCACTCTTTGCGTGGTTCGCTTCCTCGGCCGCCTCAAACGCATTCTTAAGCGCCAGCCGTGTCTGCGCCTCTTTCTCTTTCAGAGCCGTCACATCCTGAACCGCCATCAGAACGACGGAAGGAACCCCTTCTTCCCTCTTCAGACATAAGATCGAAATATTTTCCCAGTGCTCTCCATCCCAGTCGACGCGGTATTCACACTGCAGATACGGCGTGCCTTCATTCATGTGCTTCTGAATATAATCCTTGTGAATAATGAGCTCCACATTATCGGTCTCTTCTTCATGGATATATTTCGGAGTCATATACTGAAGCAGATCCGAGTAGGAACCTTTCTTCTCAATCCCCTTATCCACCGTTTCCAGATATTCATACGTGTCATTTTCAAAATCAACAACGACAAACCGGCTGAACAACTGCGTAACCGCCCCGACAATCCGGGACATTTCCTTTTTCTCGGTCTCCAGCTTTCTGTTAAGAAACAGGATAAACACAATATAAATCAGAAAGCCTATGATCAGCTTGATCTCAAACTGGATACCAGCCTGATCTGCCGCTTCGATCATCTGGCTGTTCACCGAAGACGGAAATGTCTGCAGCAGCATCCAGTCATTGGATAATTCTGTGACACAGGCATTTCCCGTACCTTTCGATCCGCTGTACGTATAGGTACGGGTCTCATGGTTTTCAAATGCCAGGCGCACCTGTTCCATGGCTTCATCTGAAATATTTATATTTTCCGCCAGCGCTTCCAGAATATTCACCGGCTTCTTCTTCACACCGCAGGCATAGATTACGGTGCCGTCCGGCTTGCAGAGATACGTCCTCGTCTGCACATCAAAGAAAGAAGTTGTAAGAAGATCCTCCAGGATCTCACTCCCGTATACGCCGTCCATCACGCCGACGATCTCATCCCCATAGTAAAGCGGCGTGTAAAACAGAACGGCTGCCTTTCCGTCCTCCTCATCCCCGGCCATGACGTCGGATCCGGCGTTTCCCTTCATTCCTTCCGTAAAAAATCTCTGATCGCTGACATCCTCCAGTTTCCCTTGAAGGTCTATACGCTTTCCATCCGCGGAGACCAGCTCCACATACTCAAACGGCGCTCTGTCGGCAAGCTCTGTCAGAACTTCGGGCTCCACATCCGGGGAAGACAGAGTTTTTCCATACAGAAAAGCCAGCGCGCCAATACTCTTCTGCGCTCTCTGCAGAATATCATCCACACGCTTTGACACAAGCTTCGTCGCGTCGGTCAGATATTTGTCGCTCTGTTCAACAATTCTCTTATTGTTTCCATCCGTAAACATCAGGAGAGAGAAAATGTTGAAGCCCAGCAAGATACATATAAGTAAAATCTGTTTCCAAAGTTTTTTGTCATTAAACTGCATTTTCTGACTCCTCCGTATATTTTTATTCCCGCGAGCGGGCAGGGGAAAAACTTCCTCCTGCTCGAACGGTCATGTCTGCGGCCATCTTCAAGTCCCTGCGTTCTTCACGTTGTACTAGACTCCGCGCCGCTTTCAATCCATCCGACGGCCGTTCTTTGGCATGTTCAGACCTGCGCCGGCGGTCATCCCCGGATCTTTCTGCAAGCGGATCAGCCTGGCCCCAAGGTGATACACATCCTCCGCCTGATGCGTCACAAGCAGCAGCGCCCGTCCGTCCAGACTGGCTCGGACAGCTTCCGTCACCCGAAGCCTGGTTTCCTCATCCAGTCCCGTAAACGGTTCGTCCATCAGAACTACATCCGAGCTGACTGCCAGCGCGCGGGCAATCGCCACTCTCCGCTTCATGCCTCCGCTCAGTTCCCGCACCGGACGTTCCAGCGCTCCCGGTTCCAGCAGCAGAGAAAGCAGTTTTCGCGGATCACACTGAAGCCCGTCTCTGCCTGCCGCAATTTTGATATTATCAATTCCGTTCAGATAATCGCACAGCCGGTCTTCCTGGAAAACCGCGCTGATTCTCTTTCGGCCGCTGCCTGTAATTCTGCCGTCATCCGGCCTCTCGAGCCCCATCAGCAGACGAAGCAGCGTCGTTTTCCCCTGACCAGAAGGCCCCATAAGGCAGCAGATGTCTCCCTCTCTCAGGATCAAACTTTCCCTCTCAAGCACGGGAATCCCATGATAAGATTTTGAAACTGACTCCGCGGCGAGAATTACAGAAACATCGTCCGGGCTGTCCGGATTCTGATTCTTCCATTTCATTTCTCTGCCGCAAACTGTCTTCTCATCTGGAATGCTCTTCCCGATTCCCCTGCCTCGATTCCCGGTTTCGTGCTCCTTGCTGCCGCTTCCTTCCATTGTTTCACTTCGGTTCTGTTTTTTGCAGACGACCTTCCTGTACCGGCTTCCACCCTCTGTCTCTCCATTCCGGGAGACCGCAGTGTTCTGCCCGGCGTCCCCGTCTTCCGTTTCTCCCCGGGAGACCGCATTATTCTGCCCTATGTCCTTGTCTTCCATTTCTCTTCGAAAAACCACAGCGTCCCGTCCGGCGCTCTGTTCTTCCACCTTTTTTCTCTGAAGAAACTTTCTTATGTTCTGCCCTGCAGTCCGTCCTGGCAAAAACAGCCCCAGCATTTGCAGGAACAGCTGCTCGAATATCCAGCTCACCACGATGATCACAAATGTCCACGCAAATAATTCTGCCGTGCTCAGATAAATTTTCGCCATATAGAGCTTTTCCCCGATGGAATGATCCGGCACGCCGATGACCTCCGCCGCCACGCCGGATTTCCAGGCCATTCCAAGTGAGATTCGGCATCCTGCGAGCAGGTACGGCATGACTGCGGGACGGTACAGATACCAGATCTTTTTCCAGACGCTCATCCGGAACACCTGCGCCGTCTCCAGCATCTTCCGGTCTGTCTGTCGTATCCCCTCCAGAACATTGCGGTAAATGACAGGAAAAACGACAAGGCAGGTGATCAGAATGGACAGGTTCTCCGAACCGATCCAGATCAGCGCCAGTATGACAAAAGAAGCGACCGGCACCGACTGAAGAAGCGCCACCGGCGGCTCCAGAAATTCCCGCAGCAGAGAAAAACAGCTGGCGAGCGCCGCTGTCAGAATACCTGCCAGGAACGCGCCGGTAAAGCCTCCCGCAATCCTGAAAAAGGATGAAAAAATCGTTCGCCAGAATTCCACGGTCCCGATCTGGGAGACAAGCGCCAGAGCCGCCTCCCCGGGACCGACAAATATAATCCTGTTGTGTACAAGCGCCGCGGCTCCCTGCCAGAGGGCAAGCCAGATGACAAGGATCGCGGCCTGCTTTATCTTTTTATGCTTATCGTTCATATCATTCATGACCCGCTCGTAAGTTCTGGTGCAGAATTCAGATCCGTCTTCAGCCCCGAATCCCTGTCACACTTCATTTCGGCCGGTGCTGAACAAGCACTGCCGACGTACAGCGCCCCGAAATCTCCGCTTTACTCCGGTCAGTGCTAAACAAACGACGCTGCGTGCCGGTGGCACGCATCCAGCGCGAACCGAGCCGGAAGGCGAGAACCACTGGACGTTCAGCACCCTGGCATCAATAATAGAAGTCCTCAGCCGGAAGCTGTCCGCCCACCGACGTCGGCTCCATATCAAACAGCACCTGCAGATAACCTTCGAGTGCGGTCTTCATCTCCTCGCCCTCGATACAGGTAATATTGCAGAACGGGATTGCTTTCTGCGCGATCGGCGCTTTCGCGACAATCCCCTGCGCCGCGATAAGTTCCGCCGCTTCCTCCGGGTTCTCATTCGTCCAGGCTGCAGATTCTTCATGCTCCGCAAGGAAATCCTGCACAGCATCCGGATTCTCCTCAAGGAACTCGTTCCTCGCGATCGTCACGCCCGTGACAAGGCTGCTGCCGCCCTCGCCCTGCACCTTTTCCCATTCTTCCGTCAGGTCAAGCGCGATCTTCAGATTCTCATTCTGCACCATGGCCGCCGTCACAAACGGCTGCGGAAGCAGGCCAATCGCTGTATCATCTTCAGAGAGGACTGACACAACCTCCGTCGGCTCGGACTTGTATTCCAGCGTCACATCCTCCGTGCTGAGTCCATTCTGCTCAAGCAGATACTGGATTGTGTAATCAGGCGTCTGTCCCTTACCCGTCATATAAACGGTCTTGCCCGCAAGGTCCGCGATCGACTGAATCGACTCGCCGCACTCCACAACGTAGAGAACGCCAAGCGTGTTGATATCGATTACGCTGACTCCGCCCTCTGTCTTATTGTAAAGGACGCTCGCCACATTCGCCGGAACCATCGCGATATCAAGTTCTCCACTGATGACGCCTCCCAGCAGTTCATCCGCCGCCGTCACCATCGTGAATTCATACGGAATGTTCGTCTCTCCGTTCTCCGCTTTCTGCATCAGTGACACAATTCCCATCGAGGTCGGGCCTTTCAGAGAGCCAACCTGGACCGCGTCAGCACTTTCGGTATTCTCCCCGGCTCCTTCGCTTTCCTCTGCATCTGCATTCTCCGCGCCGGCTGTTTCCTGCGCTATCTCATCCTCATCAGCCTTCTCCTGCGCCAGTTCGCTTTCCGCGCTGTTTTCCTCCTGCGCCGCCTCGCTGATCATTTCCGTCTCCTCTGCAGACGATACCATCGTAAAAGTCATCGTCATCGCGGCTGTCACCGCCGCCAGCCATGCCAGTTTCCTTTTCATTTCTTCATTCCTCCTGTTTCTGTATGATACCTTATATAATGATGCTGGGGTCAAACTCCATTGGTTTCTAACGGCGGATTTACCCCTGCGCATTGTCAAAACCTTTGGAAATACAGTCAGCCCGTCCGCAGAATTTCCGGACAGAACATGGAGTGCGAGCTGCAGCACACTTTACGCCTCCATCAGAAATGCCTGATATCCTCTTTTCGCCTCATAGACATCCGCCTTGCTCGTCACTTCCATCGGCGCGTGCATGTTCAGCACAGGCACGCCGCTGTCGATGACATTCATACCATAAAGCGCCGTTATATAGGAGATCGTTCCTCCGCCTCCGACATCGACCCTTCCCAGCTCTGCAGTCTGGAACGCAACGTCGTGCTGCTCAAAAATCCTCCGGATCCCCGCTATGTACTCGGCATTCGCGTCGTTGGTGCTTCTCTTGCCGCGGGCACCGGTGTACTTGCTGATTGTCAGTCCCTTCCCCAGATAAGCCGTATTCTTTTTCTCAAAACAGCCGGGAAACATCGGATCGAACGCCGCGCTCACATCCGAAGAAAGCATACTCGAGTTCGCAAGGCAGCGTCTCAGCTTCAGCTCACTGTACTGCCCGGCACAGTCCATCAGCTCGGCCACAGTATTCTCAAAGAACCGGGACTTCATGCTGGTAGCTCCGACGCTTCCTGTCTCCTCCTTATCCACAAGCAGACAACAGAATGTCCTCTCCTGCGTGTCCGTCTCCAGCTGCGCGAGCAGCGAAGTATACGCACACACACGGTCATCCTGCCCATAGGACATGATCATGCTGCGGTCAAGTCCGCAGTCCCTCGCCTTCCCGGCCGGTACGACCTCAATCTCCGCCGAGAGGAAATCCTCTTCTTCGATTTCATATTTCTCTTTCAGGATCTGAAGGATCGTTTCCTTGACCAGGTTCTTTTCTTTCCCTTTCAGACAGTCCTCTTTCTCCTGGAAGCCGTCAGCGCCGTCTCCTGACTGATCTGAAATTCCTGCCGCCGCGGTTCCGTTACCTTGCAGGATCTCTCTTTCTTCCGCCGTGGTTCCACTGCTGGGCCGGTTCTCTCTTTCTTCCACTATGGCTCCACCATCCGGAACGACTTTTTCCTTCGCCGCCTCCGCGTGATCTTCCTTCTTCCACGGACGCGACCCGACGACCACATCCAGATTCTCTCCGTCGATAACGACCCGCGCTTTCTTCTCCATCTGCTCGCCGGCCAGATGAACCAGCAGGTCCGAGACAAACACGACCGGGTCATCCGCGTCCTCTCCGATCCGGATTTCCACCGTCTCCCCATCCTTCTTCACAACAACGCCGTGCAGGGCAAGCGGAATCGTCGGCCACTGATACTTCTTGATACCGCCATAATAATGTGTATCAAGATAGGCAATTCCGCCGTCCTCATAAAGAGGATTCTGCTTGACATCAAGTCTTGGGGAGTCGATGTGCGCGCCAAGAATCCGCATCCCCTCTTCCAGGGGCTCTCTCCCAATGTGAAACAGCACGATCATCTTGTTCATGCAGATTTCATATACTTTGTCGCCCGCAGCGAGCGTTCTCCCGGACGCACGCGCTTCCTCCAGGCTTATGTAGCCTGCTTCCCTTGCCAGACGGACCGTTTCCTTCACACATTCCCTCTCCGTCTTGCCGCAGTCAAGGAACCTTTTGTAACCTGTGCAGATTTTTTCCAGCTCTGCAAGCTGAGCTTCTGAATACACATTCCATGTATCCGTTCTTCTCATATCACACTCTCCTCGCAGTTTTGTATGGTAGATATTCATACCCTGATGCCGGGTCAAAAGAGATTTTGCCCCTATGACGCCACGAACTGCTCCGCATTTCATGCCCACGCAAACAAGGCAGCACCATGAGTAAAAGCAGACTGTTCTCTGCCGTAAAAGCGGAAATCTGCCAAAACCAAACGCCCGTCAAAGTAATCCGTCATCCGCTAAAATGCACTTCTCAGCAATATACCGCTGCGGTAAAACGTCAGCGGTACAAAACAGTCAGCAACTAGTATCCTATTATACTTCACATTTTTTATAAAGACAATCCCCCATCCCCTGCTTTCTTTACTCTGCAGCTTTTTTTGTAAAAAGAAATTCCATAACGGATGACCTTCTTCATGCCATCCCTGAGAAGAACCGCATCATATCTTTTTTCTTCTATCTGCGCAAGCGCCTTGTCACAGCCTTTTTCCAGATCGCCATCCTGCGCATTTTCCATCTCTGTCAGACGCCGATACATCTCCCGTTCCCTCCCGGACAGTTGCTCACTGTTTTCCAGAAAGCCGAATCGAAGTGCTTCTTCTCCGATCACACCGCGAAGCGCGGCGCACGCCGTCCGGTAATCCAGTCCGCTCACACTTTTCAGCGTGACCGATATCACCGGATACTTCCCCATGTGCTTTTCACACAGTTCCTTCTCCCGCGAAATCTTCAGCCCGTCGAACAGGGAGCGGTCAGAACCAATCTCAAAAAAAGCTTTCAGCATGCTCATATTCAGCGACTTCCCAAAGCGGCGGGGACGGGTGAAAAGATTCACTTTTCCCCATCCACGCAAAAGCTCCGCGATAAACATGGTTTTATCCGCGTAATAAAAATCCTCTCTCGAAAATTCTTCAAAATTTTCAATGCCTATCGGCAGCTTTTTTCTCATATGAACTCACTCACTTTTCCTGTTTTTCATAGATGTGTCAGAGGTTTGTGAAGATTTGCGTGCTTCTTAATCGCGCAAACTTTTAACTCTCAAGTAACAATAATCTTTGGAAATATTTATTAAAAATGGTTCCATATAATTTTCCATTCACTATTTCTTTATTGTTAAGCTCTTTCACTTTTTCATTTCATAAAAATTATGCTGCTTCTTTGTATCTTGTATAAACATATTCGTAAATCCGCTGACGATATACAGAGATACTGATCTCATCATAACATTCCGGTAATTCTGCCCAAAGAATATCTCGGATCAGATTATCAACATCAGCTCTGGTTTCCTGCTTATCTGTCCAATGATCAAACTCAGAAATCTTTTTCTTGATTCTTTGAAGCAGCATAGCAGCAACTTCTTTGATTTTTTTTATATCATTTTTGCTCAGGTCATCACGAAACAGCATATCATAAAGAGAAAGTTCCTCATCACTGGAAAATCCTTCCCGCGCATACCTCTGTTCTTCCTGATTCATTCTGTTTGCCAGATCCATTAAATCCATGAAAGTTTTTTCGATAGCTGCTCTGTCCTGTTCTCTGTTGTAATCATCAATGATCTTCTGATAGCGCTCATAGTAATTAATACGTTTTGGATTTGTAAATAACATTCTGTCCAGCTTTTGCCGGATAAGTTCTTCCAAGTCTTTCATTACAAGATTCTTTTTCCTGGTTCTGGAAAACTCCCTGTGAAGCAGATCAAAATCAATGGCGCTGATATCAAAACGGAAAGATTCTTCGCCTATCATCTCCTGTGTGCGGTCAATTTCTACATATGTGCTGATAATCTCATTAATTTCTATCATCAGGTCTGTCGTATCGACATGTTTCCGCTTTTTCTGAAGCTGCGCATAGATTGCCTCAACAGCTTCATACTCTTTACGCACCTGATCTGTAATATCATTACGATCGGTATACTTCATAAGGCGCTTCAGTTCTGAAGCATATGTAGCATAAGTCTTTTTATTCTCAATCGTACCACAGACAGCGTTTGCAGCTTCCTGCAGATAAGAGAGTTTCATAAAATCATATGCATCGATAAGCATCTGCAAATCAAAACCATTCTCTGCCAGAAAATCCTTTGCTTTTTCAATCGTTTCAAGAATACGGGCAATTAATTCATCTTTATCCACCGTAGGATCAGAGCCACCATCACCACCTGCATTTGCAGTATAATCCGCCAGAGCTTCTCTAAGAGCCTTGACAATGCCAATATAATCTATAATCAAACCGTTGCTCTTCCCTTCACTGACACGATTTGCACGGGCGATCGTCTGCATCAGAGTATGTGCTTTTAACGGTTTGTCCAGATATAAACATGACAGACATTTTACATCAAAACCGGTAAGCCACATCGCGCAGACAAAAACAACGCGAAACGGATTCTCAGAATCCTTAAATTCCTTGTCAAGCTCCCTCTTTTCCATTTTTGCCCGATGGTATTTGATATCCAGATTCCATTTCTTAAAAGTCTGGATTTCGTTTTGCTCCTGACTGATAACGACAGCCATTTCCGTTTCCTGCATCCACTTCAGTTTCCGCCCAAGCTCCTGTGCTTCCTGCTGTGTCGCTGCCTTTATCTTTGCTTTCAGATTCCTGATCTCTTCCTTCCAGTATTCCTGAACAAAATTATACATGCGGACACATGTCACCTTATTGAGACAGACAAACATTGCTTTTCCGCTTGTCCACAAATCAGAATAGTGTCTCACAAAATCACGGGCAATCGATTTTAATCTCGGTTCGGCAGTAAGCAGATGTATCTCATTCGCAAATTCAGCCTCTATCTTGTCCTGCTGATCAGCATCCAGATCCGCCTTCTCGATAGCATCCAGGATCTGATCTGTAATTTCAGGATTATTCAGATCAAGTATTTTCTCTCCCCGATTTTCATAGTAGAGGGGAACAGTCGCTCCATCCTCGACAGCCCGTTTAAAGTCATAGACAGAAATATAGCCGCCAAAAGTACGGGCAGTGATATTATCACTGGACAGAAGCGGTGTTCCGGTAAATCCAATGCGGGCTGCCGTCGGCAAAAGCCGCATCATATTATCCGCAAAAATCCCGTACTGACTGCGGTGCGCTTCATCTGACATGATAATAATATCATGATCGGAACAGATCGGTTTCGCATTTTTCTTATTAAACTTCTGAATTAATGTGAAAATAAAGCTCGGATTGCCGCGCAGTTTTTGGATAAGATCATCTCCGCTGGAAGCAATAAACTGTGACGCCTTGGCCTTGCCAAGCAGACCACAGTTCTCAAAAGTGTCGCTGATCTGCGTATTCAGATCCTCACGATCCGTCAGGATAACAAACGTTGGAGAGCCCTCAAACTTTCTGCGTACCTTCTGTGCAAAAAATAACATGGAATAACTTTTTCCGGAACCTTGCGTGTGCCAGAACACACCCAGTTTACCGTTATTCAGCTTTCTTGTGGCATAAGCTTTCACCGCTTCGTTTACTCCAAGATACTGATGATTACGGGCAAGAATTTTTGCCGTATGACCTCCGGAATGATCGTAAAGGATAAAATTCTCAAACAAATCAAGGAAGTTCTCTTTTTTGCAGATACCACGGAGCATTGTTTTCAGAGCTACGCTGCCCTGATCTTCCTCCGCAAGCCTTTTCCACTCATGGAAAAATTCAAATTTGCTGCCAAGCGTGCCCACTTTTGCTTCCTCACCATTGGAAAGCATCACAAAAGCATTATAATAAAACAGATGCGGAATAGTATCCAGATAATCCGTGTAATTATCATCATAGGCATTCTGCACATCCACGGTATTCTTTTTCAGTTCAATAAACAGCAGAGGGATACCGTTTACAAACCCTACAATATCCGTTCTGCGGCGGTACAAGTCGCCGTGGATCTTCAATTCCCTAATGGCAAGAAAATAATTGTTGCATGGATCCTGAAAATCCAAGACAGCAGCCTTCCGGGTCTCTGTCTGGCCATTCGGCTTTTTTACTGTGACAGGAATCCCATCCCGCAGCAGAAAATACTTCTCCTCATTCACCTGCAAAAGTGAGGACGTTGACAACCTGTTTTCCAACAGCTTCTGCGCTTCTGAAATCTGTCTGTCGTTGATCCAGGGATTCAGCCTTTTAAGAGCTTCATAGAAATACCGCAGTAACAGGATATCTCTATAGCTTTCCCTTCCGAAAGTACCATTTTTGCCCAGCACTTCCTTGTCATAAGCAAAGACCACATCCCAGCCAAGCTCATCACGGAGCAGATTAGCTGAGCTTTCCTGAATGAGAGTATTTTCTGAATAATCGTAGCTCATGATTTTGCCTCCGTACTTCTTTAGAAATCCTTAAATTTTTAATTCCCCGCTCATCAATTTTGGCAATAAGTAATTTTGCACCTGATGTAAGTAAGCTATCCTTTTTGTAAGTATTCGCATTTGCTCAAGATATTTATGAGTAATATTTTGAAACTTTTCTAAAATTAAATTATCTGGTACAATAATTTTAAACTCTCTAAATGTTTTCTTACTGATTTCCAAATATGTTGAACCACTGGCTTTTTTTCGTATTTCATCTACTCTATTCATTAAGTTATAAAGCAAATACATTTGCATTTTTGGATTATATGGAACACATGAAATAAATCCTTGATTTGTACAGACTTCATGCTCACAAATACCAAAAAATCCAACACTTGCCCTGCTTGTCATTAAAATTGTTTCAGACGGCAACATTTTTGCAGAACTGTTATCAAGTCCAACCTTTGTTATTTTAGTAGCAGTATCCAACAAAATTACAGAATAACTTTTTGTAATATCTGTCGGGGTAACCCATAAGATATTTCCATTTTCGTAATATTCAGAGACCTTGGTTGAAGGGGTACCTCCGCCAACAGTATCACAAACATCTGAAATAAAAAGTTCTTTCCACCTTTTTGGCACACCGTCAACAACAGCTACATTCTCATATCCCGGAAACCGCAAATCTACAAACCATTCCTTATATAAACGTTGTGCTGTTTCTTCCAGAAGCTTAATTTGTCTTTGATTGTTTTCAATAAGGTCATCATATATTTTAAGTATCCCTGCTATTACATCTTGCTGATCAAATTTTTCTTCAATAGAAAGTCTAAAATTTCTCATGGTTCCCAACAACAAATTTTTCTGTGCAGACCCATTCGACTGACACACAAACTGATTTACACAATTTAGCAAACAATAATACAAATAAGCAGGTCTTACAATCTTCTGGTTTGGTTTTACAATAGCAACACTCTTCTGAAAAGTTGTTCTATATGTTTCAGGAATATCCTTTATCAATGCCATTCTACCAATGGTTCCGCTATTAGTTATTAAAATATCATCTGGTTCAAGCATTGTTCTCTTATGAGTATCAATATAATCTTTTTCAGTTATCTGACGGGCTTCCTCATAATGAACAGAACCGTTGTAAACGTCTTTGCAACTAATGAAATAGTATCCTGAGTTTTCTTCGGTTTCGCAGTCTCCATGTTTTCCATCTGTAATATTTAGGGCTATATCCTGCAATTTTACATTTATCATAACCCCATCTCCTCCAAATTCCTCGAAATGATCTCCATCAATCTGTTGGATTCTTCCTGTAAAAATAACAGTTCCTGATGGATTTCCATCATGCGTTCTTCAAAGTCCACACCATCATCTTCAACAGGAGCAACACCAACATAAGCTCCCGGTGTGAGTGACCAGCCCTTTTCTTTAATTTCCGCTCGATTTGCCACTTTGCAAAGACCGGAAATATCAGCGTATGTACCATCGCCAAACTTCTCATACAGCCAGTTTGCTTCTCTGGCTATAGTGAGAATGTCTGCAATCTCTGCAAGTCTTGCATCATATTCTTCCTGCATGCTTTTTTTCTCCCGTCTCCCGGCAGACTCCACCGCTTTTTTTGCCTCGATACGGAGAATCTTCACCTCTTCCGAAATTTCATGCACCTGCTCAGCAAAAGACCTGTCACTTCCAAGCGCCATACGATATTCTTCAAGCAAAGCCTTATACTTTTCAATCTCTCCACGATACAGCCATACAATGGCATTCATATTTTTAAGCTGCCATTCCGACCATTCATTGAGAGTTCGGTCCACTACAGTATAATAATTCCTTGCATCAATGAACAGCACTGTATCTTTCGCTTTCTCTGACTTCCCCTTGTCAAAAAACCAGAGAGAACATGGGAGAGATTTTGTATAGAAAAAATTATTACCAACGCTGATTACAACATCTACATGGCCTGTTTCAATCAGGCTCTGACGGATGTTTTTATCTTTTCCCTGGCTGTCTGTTGCAGAGGAAGCCATTACAAAGCCTGCACGTCCATGCTCATTCAGATAACTGTAAAAATAAGAAATCCACAGATAGTTCGCATTTCCGACCTCTTTATTTTTGTTTACGCCGGGCAGGCCAAAGGGCAGCCGTCCGGCAGCGCTGGCAGATTCCGACTTAACCTTGTCCACGTTAAACGGAGGATTTGCCATGACATAATCACAACGGCCATTCAGATTATGTGCGTCGTGATAGAACGTATTTGCCTCATCCCCCGACTTGATAACGCCAGTCAGACCATGAACCGCCATATTCATAAGGCAAAGCTGAGCATTATACTCAACTTTTTCTTGCCCGTAAAACGTCATGGCTCTGTTGGCATTCATCCCGGACTGGTTGACAAAATCTCCCGACTGAATAAACATACCACCGGAACCACAGGCGGGATCAAGCAAAACACCACCTTTCGGTTCGATAATATTTACGATCATTTTTACCAGCGACTTCGGTGTAAAGAACACACCGTCATCCGATGCAATGTTTTTCGCAAATTTGTTAAGAAAATACTCATAGATACGGCCAATAATATCACCGCCCACTTCATCCAGAGCACTGTTATTAAAAATACGGAGCAGCTCAGACAGAATTTCATCAGAAAAATCCGTATAACTTTTGGGAAGAACACCGGTAAGCTGCTCGCTCTGCCCTTCAATGATCTGCATCGCATTATTGACTACTTCGCCAAGACTTGACATAATATGTCCGTCTCTGTTTTTCAGTTCTGCAGCCGCAATATCTTCAGGAAGATTCAGCAGATAATCATACTGCGCTTCTTTCGGAAGATAAAGCGCGCTTTTAGCGGCAAAATCACTTGCCTCCACAGGCATCACTCTGCCGCCGCGCGAAGGACGGTTCTTTAGAATCTCAGCTTCAACCATTTTGAATCTGCTGTAGGCATAACGCAGGAAGATAAGTCCAAGAACCGGCATACAATACTGATTTGAAGTGAGTTTCGATCCTGCACGCAATAAATCCGCAGATTCCCATAACTCTGCCTCCAGTTTTCTGATATTAACCATAATCCGTTCTCCTTCATTTTATAGTCAGACCACACCTCTTCAACCCCGAAATACTCAATACTATCTATGAGGGCTATAAATTTATTCAGCTTCTTTCGCCTCTCTCAGCACCTCACAGAATTTATCCATCAGTTCTCTGTTTGGAATACTGACCATGCCATTTTCAAAACTCAGAAAACCGTATACCACCATTGCTGAGAAGATCTCGTCTTTTGTGGTCAGATTCATGGAGGAAGCCGCATATTCCCGCACACTGGCCGCAGCCGGGATCCCGGCGATCATCTGCGCCAGATCATCCCGGACTGAGTCCACATTGCGGCTGACATAATAATAAATTTCGTCATAAGATCCGGAGCTGGTCCAGTAATTTCCCAGATTATTATTCATCAGGGACAATACCACCGATCTTGGGTTGTACACACGCTTTCCGCTTTTGGTGTGATAACCGTCATACCAGTCTTTCAACCCCTCCTTGGTGACTCTGCGGACTGTCTGTCTTTTCAGATATCTGCCGTACAGTTCATCTACCTCTGAATCCGTGAAACCAAAAGAATCACTGTACAGTTCTTCCGACACCATTGTATACTCCGCAAACATATTCAGTTCGGAACCACTCGAATACTTGGCGATCGGCAAAATCCCGGTCATATAGGCAAGAGCCACATAAGCTTTGTCTTTCAGCAGATTGCTCAGAAAAGTAATGTAGGATCTCTTATCGGCGTCCGTTATGAAATCTCTGTGAAAAATAAAATCCCAT
>CANQAR010000076.1 GCA_947588845.1 uncultured Lachnospiraceae bacterium | reverse complement strand
CCAAAAAACAAAAGCTCCAAGGCGAGAAGAGATAAGAGAAGAGCAAACTGGAAAATGGCTGTTCCGAATCTCGTAAAATGCAGCAAGTGCGGCGAGCTCGTGCTTTCTCACAGAGTGTGCAAGGCATGCGGGACATACAACAAAAAAGAAGTCATTGCGATGGAAGACTAATGACGGTTGCTGGGATGACAGGCTCTCCGATTTTCGGAGAGCTTTTATCTTTTTTGTTCTCTTTTTGTATTGCTTTTTAAGTAGATGTCTAGTATAGTAGGAATAACGACACAGGAGGGATTAATTATGGAAGAAATGGTACGCGTTGTTGTCGATGCCATGGGCGGCGACAATGCTCCGGAAGAGATCGTCAAAGGCGCTGTGAACGCAGTCAATACACACAGTGAGATTCAGGTTACACTGACGGGGCTTTCAGAGAAAATTGAACAGGAACTGAAAAAATACCAGTATCCCGCTGACAGAATCAAAGTGGTGCATACTTCTGAGGTCATTGAGACAGCGGAGCCCCCGGTTATGGCGATCCGCACCAAAAAGGATTCCTCCATTGTGGTCGGACTTACAATGGTTCGCCGGGGCGAAGCGGATGCTTTTGTTTCGGCAGGGAGTTCCGGCGCGATTCTTGTCGGCGGACAGGTGATCGTCGGCCGGATCAAAGGGATTGAGCGGCCGGCGCTGGCCCCTCTGATTCCCACGAAGAACGGTGTTTCCCTGCTGATCGACTGCGGTGCAAACGTTGACGCGAGGGCCTCGCATCTTGTGCAGTTTGCAAAGATGGGAGCCATCTATATGGAACACGTACTCGGAGTCAGCCGCCCGAAAGTCGGTATTGTAAATATCGGCGCGGAAGAGGAGAAAGGGAATGCTCTGGTAAAAGAGACCTTTCCTCTGCTGAAGGAGTGCACCGACCTGAATTTTATCGGAAGCGTGGAGGCAAGGGATATTCCCTCGGGCGTCTGTGACGTGATCGTCTGTGAAGCATTTGTCGGAAATGTTATTCTGAAGCTGTACGAAGGAGTCGGCGCAACCTTGATCTCAAAGGTAAAGGCGGGCATGATGACAAATCTCAGAAGCAAGATCGGAGCGCTGCTCGTAAAACCTGCCCTGAAAGAGACTCTGAAAGCATTTGACGCCAGCGAGCATGGCGGAGCGCCGCTGCTTGGACTCAAGGGGCTGGTTGTAAAAACGCACGGAAGTTCGAAAGCGATTGAAGTGGAACACTCGATTTATCAGTGCGTTCAGTTTGAAAACCAGGCGATCAATGAGCAGATCATGGCCCATATCTCGTAACTGCAGCAAAAAGAAGAAAAATCATCAGTAAAGGAAGGTAATCAGTATGGAATTTGAAAAACTACAGAGTATTATTGCCGAAGTAATGAATGTTGACCCGGATGAAGTGACTCCGGAAACCACGTTTGTCGACGATCTCGGCGCAGATTCGCTGGATGTGTTTCAGATTATCATGGGAATTGAAGAGGAATTTGACATTGAGATTCCGAACGAAAAGATTGAAAAGATTGTTTCTGTCGGCGACGCGGCTGAGGCCATTAAGAACACGATAGGATAAGGGGCTGTAAAGCCCCTTTTAAATGCGCAGGCCCGCACAGGGAAATCAGATGCCGATGCAGCATGGGGCCGCGCGGACAAGCAGGAGGAAAATCCGTCTCCTGCTCGATTAAATGGAGGTGTGATTTATGACTGACCGAAAGCTTAAAGAACTTGAAAGCCGGATCGGTTATACTTTTCGGGATATCGGGATGCTTCGTCAGGCCATGTGCCACAGTTCTTACGCAAATGAGCACCGGCCGAATGCTCATCAGGACAACGAACGCCTGGAGTTTCTGGGCGACGCCGTTCTGGAAGTGATCAGCAGTGATTTTCTCTATCACCAGCACCCGGAAATGCCGGAAGGAAAACTGACCCGCCTGCGTGCAAGTATTGTCTGCGAACCGACGCTTGCTCTTTGCGCAAAAGAAATCTCCCTCGGATCCTACCTGCTTCTTGGCAAAGGAGAAGAACTTACCGGCGGGAGAACACGCAACTCCATCATCTCAGACGCAATGGAGGCCCTGATCGGGGCAATCTATCTGGACGGTGGTTTTGCTAACGCAAAAGAGTTTGTTGAGAGATTTGTTCTCTCGGATATCGAGAACAAACAGCTCTTTTTTGATAGCAAGACTATTTTGCAGGAGATCGTGCAGAGGGATTATAAAAATTCCGAGGTTCGCTATGTCATCACCGATGAGGATGGTCCGGATCACGCAAAAAGATTCGGGGTCATGGTAATGATCGGCACAAATTGTGCCGGCACCGGCCATGGGAGCACAAAGAAGTCGGCGGAACAGGAAGCAGCTTACCATGCCATTCTTTCTTTATCTCACAAAACCTGAAACTTTTCCGGGAAAGCGCCCTTTGCCGGATGCACGCAAAACGGAAAGCGCAGAGAGGCTTGAAGGAGAAAACGGGCGGATATGTATTTAAAAAGTATCGAAGTACATGGCTTCAAATCATTTGCAAACAAAATACAGTTTCAGTTTCACAATGGGATCACCGCGATTGTGGGACCGAACGGAAGCGGCAAGAGCAATGTCGCGGACGCGGTTCGGTGGGTACTTGGAGAGCAGAGCGCCCGGCAGCTGCGCGGTGCAAACATGCAGGACGTCATTTTTTCCGGGACAGAGATGAGACGTCCTCTCGGATACGCTTCTGTCTCAATTACACTGGACAATGCAGACCATCAGCTTCCTGTTTCCTATGATGAAGTCACTGTGACCAGGCGCGTATACCGTTCCGGGGAAAGCGAGTACCTGCTCAATGGGACGCAGGTGCGCCTGAAAGATATCAATGAACTGTTCTATGACACCGGAATCGGCAAGGAAGGGTATTCCATCATCGGACAGGGACAGATCGAGAAGATTCTGAGCGACAAACCGGAGGAGAGGCGGGAACTGTTCGATGAGGCGGCCGGGATCGTCAAATTCAAACGCCGCAAGAACGCGGCCCTGAAAAAACTGGAAAACGAAAAGCAAAGCCTTATCCGGGTCAACGATATCCTCTCCGAGCTCACACGTCAGCTTGGTCCGATGGAACAGCAGGCCGAAACGGCACGGATTTATCTCAAAAAATATGAAGAACTGAAAAACTGTGACATCAGTCTGTTCCTTCTGGAAAATACCCGGATTAAAGAGGAACTGCAGGGACTGGAAGAAAAATTCCGGACAGCCGATGATCAGCTTTCCGGGATCCGCGAATCGTATGAGAAAGCCAGAGAAGACTATGACAGGCTGGAGCGGGAACTGGAACAGCTTGACCGGAAACTCCAGGAACAAAGAGACCGCTCATCGGAAATTCTGATGGAAAAACAGCGTCTGCAGGGACAGATTGAACTTTCGAACGAACAGATCAATACCGCAAAAGCCAATGATGAACTTCTTCGGACCAGAGCTGGGACAATCCAGAAGGATATTACGGAGCGGGAAGCTCAGCGGCAGGAAGCTGAAACTTCCCTTTCGTCGCTTCGCGAAAAGCTGACACAGCTCTCCGGAGAAGAGGCTGAATCGGCAGACCGGCTGCAGCGTATCCGGGAAGATATTTCCAGTTTATCCGACACGGCCGAATCGGCCAAGAATGAGATCATTCAGCTCCTGAACACCAGAGCTTCCCTCAAAGCGAAATTTCAGCGTTACCACACATTGCTGGAACAGACGGATATCCGCAAGGCGCAGCTCTCCCAGCGAATCCTTCAGGCAAAGAGCGAGGAAGCGCTTCTTCAGGAACAGGCAGAACAGACCAGGGGCGAAGAAGAAGAGATTGCCGGAATCATCGCGGATCTGGAAGCAAAAAGCGAAAAAGCCGGAGCAGTTCTGGCAGATATCCAGAAGGATCTGACTGCCTGCAATCAGCAGTTTGACCAGGAACAGGCTGCATACCACAGGGAATCCTCCCGTCTGGAATCTCTGATCAATATCGCAGAGCGGTATGACGGCTACGGAAACAGTATCCGGCGCGTCATGGAACAGAAAAACAGCAATCCCGGAATACTCGGCGTGGTCGCGGATCTGATCCGGACCAGGAAAAAATACGAGACAGCCATTGAGACAGCTCTCGGCGGCAGCATTCAGAATATTGTCACCGATCACGAGGAGACCGCGAAGGAAATGATTTCCTTCCTGAAAAAACACCGGTATGGAAGAGCAACGTTTCTTCCGCTGACCGGAATCACTCCGCGGGGAAATGCGATTGAAAGCAGGACTCTGCAGGAAACCGGCGTGCTTGGCACTGCGAGCTCTCTTGTGGAGACCGACAGCGAATTTTCAGGACTTGCGGAATATCTGCTTGGCAGAACGCTCGTCATGGATTCGATTGACCATGCAATCACTCTTGCAAGGAAATACCGCCACACACTGCGCATCGTCACACTGGAAGGAGAACTGCTGAATCCCGGCGGCGCTATGACGGGCGGCGCTTTCAGAAACAGCAGCAATCTTCTCGGAAGACGCAGAGAAATCGATGAGCTGAAAAAACAGGTAGAAGAGAAAAAACAGATTCTGGCCGGGCTGCAGGAAAAAATCGACGCCTGCCGCGCAGAGAGAAACCGGCTGCGGGACGACATTGTTTCCTGCAAAGAACAACTGCAGGAAAAATACCTGCTGCAGAATACGAAAAAAATCCGGCTGCAGGAGCTTCAGGAAAAACAGGCGCAGGTTATCGCGGGATATGAACAGCTCCGGCTGGAAGCCTCGGAGATCGAGGACGAACTTCGGGAGATTCGGGACGGACAGAAAAGAGAGCAGGAAGAACTCCGGCAGTCTGAAACGGAGGAAAATGAGATCAGCCAAAAAATCCGGCAGTATCAGACTGTTCTCGAGAAAAAACGGGAAGAAGAGCAGGAGGCCGCCGCCCTGTCCGAGCGCATTCATCTGAAACTGGCCGAACTCCAGCAACAGGAGACATTTATCTGCCAGAATCTTTCGCGTCTTACTGCGGAGACGGCCCATTTAAAGGAAGAACTGACAGAGACGGAGAACGGAATCCTTGCCGCGGAACAGGAAGCCGCAGGGAAACTCCGCGATATTGAAAAATTAAAAGATTCCATCGCCTCCCTGGAAGATGAGGCAGAGCGAAACACGCAGGAGACCCGTTCCGCAGCAGAAAGGCGCGAACAGTTCCATCAATCTCACAAACGCTTTTTCGACCACCGTGAGGATCTTTCCCGGCAGATAAATCTGCTTGACCGTGAGTGTTTCCGCCTGAACGCGCAGAAAGAGAAGCTGGAAGAACAGAGAGAACTGCAGATTAATTATATGTGGGAGTCATATCAGCTGACTTATTCCGAAGCGCTCGCACTGCGGGATGATGTCTCCGCGTCCCCGCAGAAACTGAAACAGCAGATTTCTGTTCTGAAAGCAGAAATCAAGGCGCTTGGAAATGTCAATGTCAATGCGATCGAAGATTACCGCGAACTTTCGGAACGTCATGAATTCCTCAGCACGCAGCACGATGACCTGGTCCGGGCGGAAGAAGATCTGACCCGGATCATCCAGGATCTGGATACAGGAATGCGGAAGCAGTTTGAAGAGCAGTTTTCCCTGATCTGCAGAGAGTTTGACCGGACTTTCCGGGAATTATTCGGAGGAGGAAAGGGCACGCTTGCGCTGGTTGAGGAAGAAGATATCCTGGAGGCGGGCATCCGCATCATTGCCCAGCCGCCCGGGAAGAAACTTCAGAACATGATGCAGCTTTCCGGCGGAGAGAAAGCGCTCACGGCCATCGCTCTGCTGTTTGCCATTCAGAATCTGAAACCGTCGCCTTTCTGTCTTCTCGATGAGATTGAGGCCGCTCTGGATGAGAGCAATGTGGACCGTTACGCGCGTTATCTCCATAAGTTGACAAAACATACACAATTTATTATTATTACTCACAGAAGAGGCGCCATGGCCGCGGCAGACCGGCTGTACGGCATCACCATGCAGGAAAAAGGCATATCGGCGCTGGTATCTGTGAATCTGATTGAGCAGGAACTGGACGAATAGTCCTGGTATGACCTGAAAGACAGGAGGGAGAACAGTTATGGAAGAGAAAAAAGGATTTTTTAAGCGTCTGGTCGCAGGTCTTGCCAAGACGAGAGACAATATCGTATCCGGCATCGACTCGATTTTTAATGGATTTTCCAGTATCGACGATGATTTTTATGACGAAATCGAGGAGATACTTGTCATGGGAGATCTGGGAATCCGCGCGACAACCTCGATTATCGAAGGATTGAAAGAAAAGGTAAAAGAGCAGAATATCAAGGAACCGTCCGAATGCAAGCAGCTTCTGATCGAGAGCATTATCAGCGAGATGGATGTCGGGGAAACGGCTTATGAGTTCGAAAACCGGAAGTCCGTCGTGCTCGTGATCGGCGTCAACGGCGTCGGAAAGACGACAAGTGTCGGAAAAATGGCCGGAAAATTAAAGGATCAGGGGAAAAAGGTTGTGCTCGCGGCGGCGGATACCTTCCGCGCGGCGGCCGGAGAGCAGCTTACCGAGTGGGCGCGCCGTGCCGGCGTGGACATCATCAGCGGACAGGCCGGGTCTGATCCGGCTTCTGTGGTCTATGACGCGATCTGCGCGGCGAAAGCACGCAATGCAGATGTTCTTCTGATCGACACGGCAGGCAGGCTGCACAACAAAAAGAACCTCATGAACGAGCTGGGCAAGATCAACCGGATTCTTGAGCGAGAATACAAAGAAGCGTACCGGGAGACACTTGTTGTGCTGGACGGCACAACCGGCCAGAACGCGCTCGCGCAGGCGCGTCAGTTCAAGGAGGTCACGGATATTACAGGCATTATCCTGACAAAGCTGGACGGTACGGCAAAAGGAGGCATCGCCGTCGCGATCCACTCGGAACTTGGAATACCCGTAAAATACATAGGAGTCGGAGAGACAATCGATGATCTCCAGAAATTCAATGCGCGGGAATTCGTAAACGCGCTGTTTGATGTGAGGAATTGAAAAATCTTCAAAAATAACAAAACAAAATGGGATGAAGATCCGGCGCAGGGTGCTGATTACAGCCGGGGTCTTTGTGGCCACAGAAAAGAAAGGACAGAAATTCATGCTGACATTGGATAAATTTGAAGAAGCTTCTGAGTGCGTGAAGCAGGTAATCCAGGACACAAAGCTGATCTACAGCGAGCATTTCAGCTCTCAGACAGGCAACCGGGTCTATCTGAAACCGGAAAACATGCAGGTCACCGGAGCATATAAAATACGCGGAGCTTATTATAAAATCAGCACACTGACCCCGGACGAGCGCGCAAAAGGACTGATCACGGCTTCCGCGGGCAACCATGCACAGGGAGTCGCGTACGCGGCGAAGGCATACGGCTGCAAAGCAGTCATCGTCATGCCCGCGACGACGCCTCTGATGAAAGTCAACCGGACAAAAAGCTACGGCGCGGAGGTTGTACTGTACGGCGATGTCTACGATGAGGCATGCGAACACGCATACCAGCTCGCCGAAGAATACGGCTATACATTCATCCATCCGTTCGACGATCCCGCCGTCGCTACCGGACAGGGAACGATTGCGATGGAAATTGTAAAGGATCTTCCCCTGGTCGATTATATCCTTGTGCCGATTGGCGGCGGCGGTCTCGCAACGGGTATCTCCACGCTGACCAAACTGCTGAATCCGAAGATCAAGGTTATCGGCGTCGAACCGGAAGGGGCCGCCTGTATGAAGGCTTCCCTCGCCGAGGGCAAAGTCGTGACACTTCCGAAGGTGAATACCATTGCCGACGGCACGGCAGTAAAGACACCCGGAACGGAAATTTTCCCGTATATTCAGCAGAACATTGACGATATCATCACGGTCAGCGATGATGAACTGATTGTCGCTTTTCTCGACATGGTGGAAAATCACAAGATGATCGTCGAAAATTCCGGCCTTCTGACCGTAGCGGCGCTGAAACATCTCGACGCGAAAAACAAGAAAGTAGTCGCCGTCTTAAGCGGCGGCAATATGGATGTCATCACGATGGCTTCCGTTGTCCAGCATGGTCTGATTCAGAGGGACCGTGTCTTTACTGTCTCCGTTCTTCTTCCGGACCGCCCTGGCGAGCTTGTGCGCGTCGCAACGGTCATCGCGCAGGAACAGGGAAATATCATCAAACTCGACCACAATCAGTTCGTCAGTACGAACCGCAACGCGGCCGTGGAGCTGACAATTACAATGGAAGCTTTTGGTACCGAACACAAGGCGAGAATCATCGGCGCGCTCGAAGATCATGGCTTCCGGCCGACACAGAAGCTGACAAGCCTGTAATTATACGTGATATAAACTGCGGCACAGGAATCTTTTATAAACGGATCCCTGCTCGTAAAAGAAGGGGATAACCTCCGGGATTCTGGAGATTATCCCCTGTTTTCAGCTTTTTGCAGGGAAACCAGCGGCTGACGCAGCACCTGGACCGCGCGGCGAACCATTATATAATAATATATTTCAGAATAAACAGCACGGCCAGCACATACATCAGCACACTGATCTTCTTTTCTTTATACTTGCCCGTCACAAGATTGATAACGACATAAGAGATAATTCCCATGGAAATTCCCTCAGAGATACTGTACATAAACGGCATGGCAATGATACAGATATAGCATGGGATCGCCTCCGTATAGTCGGAAAAATTAATTTTCACGATCGATACCATCATCAGAAATCCGACAACTACAAGGGCCGGAGCTGTCGCAAACGACGGTATGGCGAGGAAAATCGGGGAGAGAAACAGCGACAGACCGAACAGGATCGCCGCGACTACCGCGGTAAGGCCGGTTCTTCCTCCTTCGGCTACGCCGGAAGCGCTCTCCACAAAAGTCGTTGTCGTTGAAGTTCCGAAAACAGCGCCGAGACATGTGCCGATCGCGTCAGACAGCAGCGCGCCGCGGATCCTCGGCAGTTTGCCGTCCTTATCCAGCATATCCGCCTTGGAAGCGACTCCAATCAGAGTTCCAAGCGTATCAAACATATCCACAAACAGAAAAGCAAACAGAACCGCAACAAAGTCCAGGGATAAGACTTTCGAGAAATCAAGCTGCATCAGCGTTGGCCTCATATCACGGATTCCAAAACCGCTGGAGAAATCCGGAAACATACTGTAAAATCCTGCCGCCGCATCCGGACGATATATTCCGATAAGCTGGCAGATCATTCCGAGAACCCAGGTGATCAGAATTCCCCAGAGAATGCTCCCCTTTACATTTTTGACAGTAAGAATGCCGGTAATCAAAATCCCAAGCAGGGCAAGCACCACAGTGATGCCCTCCGTTGTAAATGTTCCGGACTCGATCGAAGACTTAAACGAGTAGAGGGAAACAAGCGTAGAGCTGTCCACCACCACGTGCGCGTTCTGCAGTCCGATAAAAGCAATGAAAAAGCCGATTCCCACGGACACCGCATGCTTCAGATTCATTGGAATTGAGTTGAAAATGGCCTCTCTCACATTGGTCAGGGAGAGCAGGATAAAGATTACACCTTCCATAAACACGGCCGCAAGAGCCATCTGCCAGGTATATCCCATCTGCATAACGACTGTATAGGTAAAGTACGCATTCAGCCCCATGCCGGGTGCAAGTACGAAGGGATAGTTGGCGAGAAGCGCCATCAGAAGTGTGGCCACACAGGCCGCAAGAGCTGTTGCGGTAAAGACAGCGCCGCTGTCCATACCCGCGGCCGAGAGAATGCTCGGATTGACTGCCAGAATGTACGCCATGGTCATGAATGTTGTGATTCCGGCCATAACCTCTGTTTTGACATCTGTGCCGCTGTCTTTCAGGTGAAACCATTTTTCGAGAATTCCTGCGTTTTCTTTGGTCTTCATTTTTCCTCCTCCTGAAAATGATATTTTATAAAGACTGTATTAGTATACCAGACATTCTCTGGATTAGCAAACAGGATTCACAAATTTTTCCATGATATCGAAATAAAAATTTGCCGAACCATAAAAATCCGCTTATAATAAAAATGCAGAGAACGGCAGAAAAACGCAGGAAAATTTCCAGAACTGAACTTCAGAAGCTCGACAGAAAGGATCTCAAAAATATGTCAGATAAAGAATTAAAACCCAAGTCATTCCGGATTGATGATCTCACCGCAGAACGTTTCCGGAAAATCGCGGAAGAAACAGGCGGGAATCAGCAGCAGACCCTCGCCCGTCTCATAGACATCTACGAAACGCAGAAAAGCCAGGAAGAACTGCCGCAAAAAAGAGCCGATATCGACCAGATGGACGAATATCTCCAGGCAATCAGGCTCAAATATCTTGGTATCCTTGCAGACAACGTTCATCAGGAAGAAATCATGAAAGCAAAACTGGCCGCGAAGATGGAAAAACAGGATGCGGAAATAGAAGCATTGAAAAAGCAGGTTCAGGATACGAAACAGGCCAGTGAATCCATGGCCGGGGAAATGAAAAAAGCGGCAGAAAAACTCAGCCAGACACAAGCTGAACTTCAGAATGCGAAAGCGCAGCTTACAGATAAAGAGAAACTGAACCAGGAACTGCAGGAGTCAAAACAGAAACTGCAGGAATCTAATGTTTCCCTGCAGCTTCAAATTAAATCCATGCAGGAAACATTAGATTCTAATATAAAAAAAGGAGTGAAATTTCAGAAAGAGATAGAATCTCTGCAAAACAGATTTTCAGATATGCTAAAAGAAAAAAAGGATCTTGAGAATCAGCTGGAGCAGGAAAAAGTTAAAGCACAGATACAGGAACAGCAGGCAGAAATCCGCCTCAGCAGAACCTTGCTGGAACAGGAGAGAAGCTTTCAGGAACAGATTCACAGGCAGACCGCTGAAAATCTGGCTGAAGTCGCCAGATATCAGCAAATGTACCGGGAACTTCTTGAGCAGATGAAAACACAGGCAGCGGCCGTAAACACAGAGCAGACTGCCGAATCAAAGCCGGGGGAGCCGAAATCGGCGGAATCAGAGGCCTCCGGGGCAATATCTGACTCATCTGAGAATACTGAAAAGGAAAATTCTGAATGAGACTCCGTTTCACTTCAGTAAAATTACAGCGGCTGAAAATTTGTAATACTAAAATTTAATTAAAAACAGCTAAAATAAAATGAAAAGGTACGTATTGCATAGTAGTGTAATACGTATTTTATTTTTAAAAATATCATAGGTATCTATTATAAAAAAATAAAATGGCATTATTTCAGGTTCACAAGTGCGCCAAAATCGATGGATGACCGCCGGTTTTTCATATCACCTCTTCAAATTACATGTTTATGAGATGACTTAAAATTATAAATTTAATCAAGATAAATAATTATACTAATTAAATCATATAAGATATAGTTTATATTATTTATAAGTAAATTTATCTATTGGAAAAATTACTGTTTGTCGTATAGATTAAAATTTTCGCCAAGAAGACCATACTTTGCAGGTGTGTTTTCTCTAAAAAATTAAAATTTATTGAAAAAATTAAAAATATATGGTATAGTAAATAAAATTTTATAAAATAACTTTTATAACTTATACCCAAGAGGGAGGTAATTTATGAAACAATTAAAAAAATGTATCTGCACATTACTTATGTTGCTTGTATTATCCTGTGGATCAACCGTGATATTATCATGCACAACCTTGCCAATGACCGCCGAGGCAGCAACAACCAAAATTATCAACAAAGGTGAAGTTACACTTACCAAAGGTAAAATATATCAATTGAAAGCACCCGAGACAAAAAAGAAAATTACTTGGAAATCAAATAAGCCAACGATAGTAAGCGTCAATTCCAAAGGAAATATCACGGCAAAAAATCTTGGAAGAGCTACGGTCACAGCAAAAGCCGGAAAGAAAAAATACATTTACAAAGTAACCGTAAAAGCTCCAGGTATCGTTGATGCATATGAAGGGTTGATCCGTAAATACGGAAATAAAGATGGATCATATTTCGGATGCTATGATTTCGATTCAGATGGAATTAAGGAAATCCTTATTGTTAAAACAGATTATTCTAAGTTTGGCGTTTTTGATTATGTTAACAACAAAATTGTATTGATGGGAGATGGGGATAAAATTTACAATGGTTTTTCTATATCTCGTGACGGCAAATATTTGATTACTTCCAATATAGACTTGATACAGTTATATAGTATAACAAACGGAAGAATAAAACCATCTCGCGAATATGTTTATCCGGGAACTTTCGATGAAAATTCTGAGGAATATAAAGAATGGCTTCGTGCGGTCAACCTTGTCGATAAGTCTGTAACAATACCAGCAAAGTATTACGATTCCGTAGATAAAGCCACTAATGCTCTTTACAAAATGTTCAATAGATAACTCTAATAAAAAATTTCATTTAATTCCAAAAAAGGGGATTGCAAAGATAGGACACTTTGCATCCCCTTTTTCAGTTTTTAACCTTCATCATTTTTTGATCTATGGTTTTCAATTTGCTTTATTACCTGATCTGGCATTCTCTCAAAAGCTGTTCCTTGAACACTTTATCAACAGTGGAACACTTCAGATCATCCAGACAGTTATCCGCAAGCAATGCCATATTCAACCGATTAATTTCATTATGTCTTTCTTCTCTCATAAACAGTATCCTATATTCAATCCTCTATTCTTCATATTTTCTGGCGTGTATTACACAATTCTGCTATCTGTGTGTAAGACTTTTCGGATTATCGAACGCTTCACCGGTTCTTATGTAAACAAAAAGTTCTTCCAATTACGAAGAGATTCCTTCCCGTCTGCCGTATGAATTTGCAAAAACTGTTCATACATTATCTCCTAGTTCGATCTTCAGATCCGCATCGCATATAGCAGATATAGATCGGAAGACCACCAATATTCTTTTTGCAAATAAATATGATGTAACATTTACTCCATTTTCTATAATCCATGCCTTTCTCAATCATGTTCATATCCAACATACTGTGATAATAGCGGCTCCTTTTAGGAAGATTTGCATTGCCAGTAGTCTACATCTCAACATTGTAAATGATATTTTCCGAATTCTCCGTATAAACGTCAAAACGGACGCCCTTGCTGTCTCCGATGATAGGTATGCTTTTCTGTGTTTCGGGAAAACATATCTTTTTGATATTTCTGTTCAGGATCATCTCCAACAGTTCTCTGCGGAGTTCCGGGTTGTAGTACAGAACTTTCTCGAACATAAAATCATCAATAAAATCTAACTCTTCATATTTTTTTGCTACGCAACTTCTCCTTTCTATTTTATCATACTTATCATATTTTTTAATAGTTTATATATAGTGCAGTGCAAGAAATTATATTATTTTTAAAAAATATTATAATATCTTTTAAAAATTTAAGATAATATATTTAGATATTATAATACAAAATCTGTTTGTAAACTGTTTTATAAAAGCAGTCATGAATGATATCGATAATTTTTATGTAGAAATATGAAAACAAGATTCATGCAACAATAATCTCCAACAAAAATGCAAAATGAAAAATTGCAGTTATAAATATGCGGTCAAATGTTGACAAGTGTATCGGTAGAAGGTAAAATTAAAAATACACAAGAAAAATCTGGTTCGATCTGTCTGAAAACCTACCGGATTTTCTAATTGTATACAAAAAATCTAGAAAATGAGGGAGAAATTGGTATGAAATGGAAAAGAATGAAACATGTAGTTAACTTGAGAGTTAAAAGTTTGCACCATTTAAGAAGCCAGTAAATCTTCACAGATTTTTGGCTTATCCTCCGGTTGCTCCTGAATTATCTGCGTTATGCGTAATTCAGGGCTCTGATTCAAAAGGCGGAAAAAATGTTTCCTCAGATAATCCATCACCGCAGTCTCCGATATCCTCCCTCTTGATGGGGGGATCTGGCATCGGAGCCGGTTCAGGCTGACCTTTCCCATAAAACGGATAGACAGGATCTGAAGGATCCCCACCGCGATGCAGGACAGTACCATATGCATCTCGATTGCACATACTGTCTCCAGCACTTTTTTCCGGGAACTTTCTGTTTTCACCTTCTCAAGGGGGGATGACTCATCCTTTTCTGATAATGGCTCAGTTTCAGCATGTGTTTTGTCCAGAAGTGGTAACAGAACGTCCCTGCCTTCTGTTTCAGCTCCCGGAACATGCACTCGATCCGGAACCGGTAACTGTAAAGACGGATGATGGCCGGAGGTTCCAGAGTGTCAGGCTGGTGCTGGCCAGTATGCTCTGTCCCCCGCGATCTCCACCAGCACGAACCGCAGCTCCTGGTACAGCTTCTGACCCCACAGCAGGTCAATGCTGTAATAACAGACATGTTCTTTTTTCCATAAAGCTCCATGTCCGTTTCCTGCAACTGCCCTGCATGGGAGACAAACAGATCCCCCAGGCGGACGGATGTCCCCTTCTAGGCCTGTGGGGATCCGACTTTTCATAAACCATAGTAATTAAAAGCTGTACCTCATTCGTACTGGCATCATCCATGGTGATGAAGTTGTCAGGGCTTGCCGTTTCAACAAATGACGAAACCTGTATTATCGAAGAAGATACAGCAAACATCAGCCTTGAGGATAATGTTATGGAAGACGTTCCACAAGTAGCGAAAACAGAATACGTAAATCCAGAGGTTGGCAAAAAATTATGCTTCCAGATTCAAAGATTCTTATGAACAAGAAATATTTGAATTGATCGGAAACATAATCTGATAATTTCTCGAAAGGAAAACTATATGAAAATTATAAAAAGGAATCTACTTTTATTACTTGTATTATGCAGCATTTTTTTTGTGAATCCAATTTTGGTATCTGCAAAAGAAACAAATATAAAACTGATCAAAGCAACTTCAACAAAATATGGCACTATAAAAGTAACATGGAAAAATGGAACTAAAGATTGGGATATCTATGCAATTTTTCGAAAAGAAAAATCTGAGACGACTTATACGCTTATCGATTTTATGGATGCAGAAAAGACGAAACGTCAGTCGTATATAGATAAATCTGTGAAAGCAAATTCCAATTATACGTATACAGTGGCCGGAATTAAAAAAAAGGATTTATCCCGAATGCTGGGAAGTTCAATCTTAATGTCCGGATATGTGACAAAAACGTGGACAAAGCCAAAAGGAAATATCAAATGTTATCTTGTCTATTGTAATGATAAATTTATAGGATTTATCAACGGAAATCAAACAAGCGTGAAGTATTACTATGGTCGAAGTGATATACCTAGCACAGATGTCTATGCTGTGCCCAGTAAAATTTTTAAAGACTATGATAAAGCCGGAAGCATATCCGTAAAGTCTTTCTCTTTAAAAACTCCTGAGATCACAAGTGTATCTCTTGTAGGATCTGGAAAAGCCCTGATTAAATGGACACGGACTCCTGCTGCTGACGGTTATCTTATATACCGACGTACGGGTACAAAATGGTCTGGAGTTGCCTCTGTAGAAGGAGAAAATCAACTTTACTGCTACGATGAAAAGGTAGCGGCAAATACTACTTATTATTATACAGTGAAAGCTTATCAGAAAGCCGATGGCAAACAGATATATTCCAAGTGGAATGCAACCGGAAAAAAGCTTCTTTTTCCAATGTGACCGTCAATCCCGGGAAGGGAGATTACAGTGCTAACAGTATCTATGGTTCAGGATTAACAGAAAAGCAGCGAAAAGAAGTTCAAACTGCTGTCACATATTTTTTCAACAAATATATTACTTCCGACATGAGCGCCATAGAAAAACTTTTTATTGCTCAGAATTATATGAGTGCTACTTGTGTCTACGCGGAAGACGGCGGCAAAAGCGGAGTTCACACTGCATGGGGAGCCCTTGTTTACAAAAATGCGTATGGAAAACACGAAGCACAGTGTTCCGGTTATTCGAAAGGCTTCAAAGCTCTGTGCGACGCAATGAATATTCCATGCCGGTATGTGGTCGCCAACAGCAAATCATATAATCCCAATCATCAATGGTGCATGGTACAGGTAGACGGAAGCTGGTATATCATTGATCCTCAAGGAAATGCTACAGACACACAGTTTTTTGGAGATGTTTATCCCAGTTATTTTCTGTTGGGAAAAAGCTCCTACTGCGGTATGACCGGAATGGCTTGGGATGTCGCAAAGTACCCTGCTGTATCACAAACAGATTATAACAAGTCGGAGATCATAGATAAATTGAGTGTATACCGGGTAGACCAAGCACTCCTGAAAATTTGGGGAAATTCCATCAAAGCTCCCTGAAGTAACAGAAAAAACATTCTTTCATTGAAAACTTTCTGCTCTCAAGGTATAATTATGAATACAGGAAGCAGCCGCACGGCCGTGTTCTCAATGGATGTGCGGCTGCTTTTTTCGAAACCGGAAACGCAGCAGATTAAAAGAAAGGAAAGAGAGAGTTATGAAGAAACTGCAAAAAATCGCCGCCTGCATGTTTGTCCTGGCAGTGCTAATGATCCTGCCGGCAATGCCCGCACAGGCGAAGACGAAAGTGACAACGGCCGAGAGCTATGGGCTGAAGAACGTAAAAAACGCCAGGGAACGCCCCGGAAAATGGGTCAGCAAACAGGGCCGCTACCGTTTTGAATCCGAAGATGGAGAGATCGTCAGGAACAGATGGATCACCGTAAATGGTAAGGTCTATTATCTGAACGCTAACGGATACCGGGTGTCCGGCTGGATTTCCTACAACGACAATCTCTATTACACGAATGAGAGCGGGAAGCTTCGGACAGGCTGGCTGAAACTGGATGGGAAAAAATATTACCTTAAGGAGAACAATGGCCGTCTGGCAAGAGGTTTTTACAAAGTCGGAGAAAACACATATTTCTTCTCTCTGGTAAAAGGCGTCATGCGGACAGGCTGGCTGAAACTGGACGGAAGAACGTATTATCTGGGAGAAAACGGCAGACTGACAACAGGTTTTCGTACCATCGAAGGAGATACATATTTCTTTTCCACGATAAAAGGCATCATGTGGACGGGCTGGCTGAAACTGGACGGAAAAACGTACTATATGCAGACGAACGGAAAAATGGCGAAGGGACTCTGCAGACTGGAAAATGTTTCTTATTATTTTTCTCCGACGAATGGAGTCATGCAGACAGGCTGGCAGACGGTTGACGGAATCCGCCGCTACTTTGATCCCCGCACCGGAGCTATGGCAGTCTCCAAATGGATACAGGAAGGAAATACTTCCCGCTATCTGAACGCTTCCGGCGCCATGGTGAAGTCCGGCTGGGTGACCGAAGGGGACAAGAAATATTACATGGATGACAACGGTGTGAAGACAACCGGGACAATCCAGAACAATGGAAAATACTACCATTTCGATGAAGACGGTGTGTACCTTCCGAATCTTCTCGGAGGAATCATTGACGAATCGAAGCCCATGGTGGCTCTGACCTTCGACGACGGTCCCGGAAAATATACAGGAAGACTGCTGGACTGCCTGAAAAAATACAATGTGAAGGCCAGCTTCTTTATGGTGGGATACTGCGTGCCGCGCTATCCGGATTCTGTAAAACGTATGGCGGAGTATGGCTGCGACCTGGGAAATCACTCCTATGATCATCCGTATTTTACAAGACTGTCCAGCGCGTCAAGAAAGTCGCAGGTATCAAGAGCGAGTGAAAATATCAAAGCGGCGTGCGGAAAGTATCCGACGCTGTTCCGACTCCCGTACGGTGATGGAGCTTTCAGTAATTCTGTGTTATCTGATATTGGCCTGCCTTCGATCTTCTGGTCGCTTGGAACGCACGATTTTCTGCATCTGAATGATTCACAGTTTACAGTCAATGAAGTGCTGAACAATGTAAAAGACGGCGATATCGTTCTGATGCATGACAGCCATTATTCCACTGTGGTCGCTGCGGAGAAGATCATTCCAGCGCTGATCAACCGCGGATATCAGCTCGTAACGGTCACCGAACTGGCAAAATATAAAGGAAAAACAACACTGCAGGCCGGGAAGACGTATACTGGCTTTCACTAAAATTTTTTGAGATACCAGAAGTACTACAGCTTTGCGCCTGTGCAAAGACGGAGAACGGTGGATCTTCCGACAGGGAGTACATCGAGGAAACATTAAGCCTTGCAAATAATGAAAATCAGGAATGGACTTACCTGACAGATGCCGACGCATGGGTACTCTCTGCAGTACCGGCAGTTGTTTACCCGGGACTGCCGGATCAGCAGGGAGTATCTGTCTGTGCTACAGGCGCGTATGTGGCCGGCATTGACACGACCGGCGACGGAAAAACTGATATTACAGCAGAAAATATCTCTGAAACTAAATGAAGAACTCACCGAATGTATTACGATACGTTCGGGGACTTACTTTTTATGCGCAGGCCCATGTAAGGAAAATAGCTGCTGACGCAGCACACGGGCCGCGCGGGCGAGCAGGAGGAACAAATGCCTTCTGCTCGATCGCAGGCATGCATACGGAAGTCAGCTGATGACACATCATGCGGATTGCACAACGAAAGCTTCTCCTGGACACTTCTTGTGTCGTTGTCCTGGATTCCAGCTGTCTCAAAAAGAAAACTGCCGGGTATATCAGAGAAGTATTTTATGCTGATCGCGGTAGGCGCCAGGCGAACTGCCAAAATATTTTCGGAAAGTCCGGATAAAATGTTCTGGATTTTGATAGCCTGCAGCTTTGCTGATATCCATGATCTTAAGGTTGGTATTGATGAGCATGTCAGAAGCAGTCTGCATACGTTTTTGAAGCAGATAATCAGAAAAGGACATGCCTGTAATCTGTTTAATCCGGTTTGATATATACTGAGGAGAATAATGAAACTTGTCAGCAAGCTCACTAAGTGTGATGCTTGCATAATTTTTGTCCAGATCCTGCAGGATTAAAATGTTCAGGCTGGTTTTTTGATCATCTGAAACAGGAAATTCACAGGAAGCAGAAAAGTGCCGCAGAAGAAGTCCAAGAAGCAGCAGAAAATTTGCATGTATCATGTGAAGATAATAAGGTTCCTGGTTGAGAGATTCCAGACACATATCCAGGATTAACTGTTGTATTTGCGTTTCACCGCAGGTATGAAACAAAAAATAACCTGGAGATGCTCCAGAGGCAGCAAATAGTCTGGAAAGCAGGCTGTGACCTCTTACTTCTTTCAGGATAAGGTCACGGAATTTATTTTGGGGAATCAGAATATTCAGAATGACGCTGTAATTGCGAACATCCAGCGAGTGATATACTTCCGGTGGGATCAGACAAAGATCTCCTGTATGCATCAGCAGTTTTCGCGAGGAAATCTGATGGACAAATTCACCTTCATATACATAAACCAGTTCAAAAAAATCATGCTTGTGCAAAACGGGAGGAGTATAACGATCATGCTGCACGATTTGAATTTCCTGCATAGAACCATGCGTGAAGAAAAGCTGCTCAGAAAATGTATTATTAGAAGCATCGGGCACATGAGGTAAATGAAGTCCAAACGATTTCTCTGCCTCAGTAACAGGTACTTTCAGAGACAAATTAATTTGATCCATATATTCCAGATTGTCCAGATTCTGCATGTGCAGAAGTTCCCAAGGTGTATACTGGTGCAGTAAATCTAAAAGCTCCTGTCTGTTCATACTTTCACCTCCAGTTGAAAATTTCAGAGATAGTATAACAAAAATATAAGAAAACATCAATATATTATTGAATTAAAACGATAAAACATCAATTAATTCAAAATTTTTAAACTTAAACTGTTGATTTTATCAATGAACTGGATTACATGCTTCATTGACCTGAAAAGTTTTATTAATTATGATAAACATATAAAACTTTTCGGGAGGATGATATGAAAGAAAATATGACAAACTGGATCTGGATCCCGCACTGGGATGCTAATGATAAGGAGGAACCAGCGCTGGTACTTTTTCGAAAAGAAATGGACTTGTTTCAAACACCGAAATCTGCGTTAATTCAGATTTCTGCGGATTCCAAATACAAACTGTATGTCAACGGGAAGATGGCAGAAATGGGCCCGAGCAGAGGAGACCGCCAGATATGGTTTTATGACGAAGTTGATCTGCTTCCGTTTTTGAATACAGGGAAAAATGTACTGGCAGTGCAGGTGCTTCGATATCCGATGGAACATCACAGGGGGAACCATGGGATGTTTCGTACGGAATTTCCCGGGTTGTACATAAAAGGCAGTATTTGGGATACCGAAGAGCAGGAGTATATTCTGGATGCGGATGAAACATGGAGTTGCAGGAAAGATAAAGGGTTTCGAATCATTTCGGAGGCGGATGGATTTGCTCCGCTTCAGATCTACGAAGAACGAAATTTCGATTCAGAGCTGGTCGGATGGATGTATCCGCATTATAAAGAGCGTGGATGGAAGAAGGCAAGAATGTATTCCTTTATGAATAAGGCTGCAAGCCCTGGAAATCTTCATCCCCGGACCATCCCATTTTTGTATCGGAAAGATCATAATTTCAAAGAGGTTCTTGTGCTGCGCCAGTCTGCAATGGGAAGAGAGTCGTGGGAAAAAATGCTGCAGGGTCAGGAAACTCTGAAAATACCGCCATATACAAGAGAGATTGTAGAGCTGTCGGCAGGAGAGGAGATGACTGCATACCTGCATCTGGTTATACGGGGCGGAAAAGGCAGTGAAATCCGGATTTTACAATCTGAAAGCTATGTGAAAGAAGAACGGCATGCAAATAACCTTCCTGTAAAAGGAAGACGCGATGACTGGAGAAACGGCCATCTGGAGGGATTTACCGATCTTTATTTTCCGGCAGGATCCGGTACGGCGATAATACCGGAAGAATACGAGCCATTCTGGTTTCGCACGTTTCGTTTTGTCAGACTTGAAATTATGGTCGGTGAAGTTCCCCTTGAAATCGAAAGGTTTTATTATACAGAGACCGGTTATCCCCTGGAAGTACAAACTAAGATTGATACATCCGATGAAGAATTATCTGCAATCTGGGATATCAGTGAAAGAAGTCTTAGACGCTGTATGCATGAGACTTATGAAGACTGTCCGTTTTATGAACAATTACAATATGCGATGGATGCCCGTTCCGAAATTTTATACACATATGCGATTTCGGCGGATGACAGGCTGGCAAGAAAATGTATGGATGATTTTAAGCGCTCACAGCGTTACGATGGCATGCTGAATTGTTCTTATCCCTGTTATGGAGCAAATATTATTCCGGGATTTTCGATTTATTATATTTTGATGCTTTATGATCATATGATGTTTTTTGGAGATAAAGAACTGTTGGAAGATCATTTGCCTGTCATAGAGAGAATTTTATATTTCTTTCATCAGAGACGGACTCCCGAAGGGTACGTAGCCTCCCTGGGAGGACTGAATGGAATTGACAGAAAATGGTCGTTCATCGACTGGACACCGGAATGGGATTCAACAACTGGGGTGCCTCATGCAGTGATGGAAGGAGCCCTCACAATGGAAAGCCTTCTTTATATTATGGGACTTCAGCGGACTGCCGATATTGCAGAATATCTTGGCAGATCTGAGTTGGCACGAATGTATCTTGAAAGAGCAGAAGGTGTCAAAAATGCAGTTCGCAAGTATTGCATGGGAAGCAGAAAGATGCTTACAGATGGACCAGGAGTGGAATTTTATAGTCAGCATGTACAGGTATTTGCGGTGCTGACTCATACAGTAGATGATATACAGGGGAAAAAGAACCTTGAGCAGACCCTGCTGTTTCCAGAACAGTATGCACAGTGTTCTGTAGCGATGGCCTGGTATTTGTTCCGTGCGCTTCAGAAAACCGGACTTTATGAGTGGACAGAAAAATGTTGGGAACTATGGAAAAGGATGCTGGAACGGGGACTTACAACCTGTGTGGAAGATGAAATAGGAGAAAGAAGCGATTGCCATGCATGGGGAGCGTTGATTCTCTATGAACTTCCATCTGTTATATTAGGAATACAGCCGGCAAGCCCTGGATATGAGAGTGTTCGAATTTGCCCACATCCGGGAAAGCTTACATACATAAAAGGAAAAGTAGTAACGCCAAAAGGTTTCATTCATGTGAACTGGAAACAGGGTGAGAATTCAATTGAATATAAAGTGCCCGACGGAGTTTGTGTAATTGCAGACATGTCGGACCTGAACAGATGAGAGGTGTATTTAATGATGAAAGGATTTCAGGTATCAACAATTTTTCCAAATAATGAAAGAATCACTGAAGAGAAGGAAATTTTATTTATAATAGATCCGGGAAATGAAAAACAGGTCGTCAACCTTCACCCAGAAGTGGAATATCAGACCTTTGAAGGATTTGGCGGTGCATTTACGGATTCGGCCGGATATGTATATAGTCAAATGGATAAGGAAGACAGAAAAGCTCTGCTCTCCTCCTATTTTAGTTCTGAGCATATGAATTACAGACTTGGAAGAATGCATATTGACAGTTGTGATTTTTCTTTAGAGCAGTATGAGGCAATGTCTGATGAGAATGACACAGAACTCGTGAGCTTTTCACTGGAACGCACAGAGAAATATATTATTCCCATGGTAATGGATGCACAAGAAGAGCTGGGACGGCCGATTGAGATGATGATCACTCCCTGGTCTCCTCCTGCTTTTATGAAGACAAACGGAGAACGTTCTCATGGGGGGAAAGTGAAAAAAGGATACGAGGCATTCTGGGCCGAGTATATCTGTAAATACATTATTGAATTGAGAAAGAGCGGGATTAATATCTGCCGTATGTCAATCCAAAATGAACCAAAAGCTGTTCAGATATGGGATTCCTGTATATTTACAGCTGAGGAGGAAAGGGATTTCCTGAAAAATTATCTGTATCCTGCGCTGGTAAAAAATAAATTAACAGATATTGAGATTTTCATTTGGGATCATAATAAGGAACGGCTTTATGAACGTGCCCGTACGATTATTACAGAAGAAACGGATCATATGGTAACAGGTCTCGCATTCCATTGGTACAGTGGAGATCATTTTGAGGAACTGGAAATGGTAAAGAGATGTTTTCCGGATAAAAAGCTGATTTTATCGGAAGCATGTATCGAATACAGTATTTATGACAGCATGGATTATCTGGCGAATGCACAGAAATATGGACATGATATTATTGGAAATTTCAATAGCGGCATGAATGCATTTTACGATTGGAATTTGCTGCTTGATGAGACGGGGGGACCGAATCATGTAAAGAATCTTTGTGACGCACCATATCTGTATGATACAAAAAATAAAAAACTGATGGAGAGGAATACACTGGCATATATCTGGCATTTCAGTCATTTTCTCCGTCCGGGAGCAGTTCGTGTCGGTTTCAGCAAATATACAGATCAGCTTGATATGACAGCATTCCGAAATCCGGATGGTACAATACTTTGTATTATTATGAATCCTCATGAGGACGAAAAAACGATGTATCTCAGGATGCATGGTATGACTGCCGAGCTTCATGTGCAGGCGCAGTCTGTTAACACGATTGTAGTGAAAGAATCAGGACTATAAGAAATCAACAGCCAGTGACTGTGAGGAGAGAAAGCAAAAACCAGGAGGTATTGGGATGAAAGATTTTTTAAATTATGATGGTTATCTGATGAAGGTTCTGACAAGGGTTATGTATATAGTATCTCTCAATCTACTGTTTTTACTTGCAAGTATTCCTGTTTTTACAATAGGAGCGTCAGGCACGGCAATGTATACGGTTCTTTTTCATTATCTGAAAAATGACGAACCGGATATTATCCGGGATTTTTTTCGGGCCTTTCGGGAAAATTTCAAAAAGGCGACATTCGTATGGATGGTTATGCTGGTAGTACTTGCAAGCCTTGT
>CANQAR010000075.1 GCA_947588845.1 uncultured Lachnospiraceae bacterium | reverse complement strand
AGGAACAGCAGGAGGATAAGCCAGAGGTCCATGAGGATTCACTGGCTTCTTAATTATGCAAACTTTTAACTCTCAAGTATATTCAAATTCCATTTTAAAACTAAACAGGGAAAATGAAAACTGCCGCCGTTGGAATGAACATTCCTGCAGCGGCAGTTTTCATTTTCATCTGCATCAAAATTTAACCGTAAACGATGATCATACCCGCATATCGGACAGTACGGTGTGCCAGCGGCGCCCGTTCAGAGCCGCCGTTACTTTTTCACTTCATCCATCGGCACAACCCTGACCACGCCTTTCTTCCACAGGATACGGGCGCACAGGATACTCAGCGGAATCATGACAAGCATCAGCCAGCTCGCCATACCTGCATTCGCGATGCCGAAAATCGTCAGCAGAGCCACCAGCACGGCCGGGAGCGCCACGGACAGCAGACGATTCTTGACGTAGGTCTTTCCGCCGCCTTTTCCAAACAGGCTCAGCGCCATGCAGCCGAACAGCGCAGGCATGATATAGTTGGCCGCCGTTGCGACATATTCATTGTTCATCAGCGGCTGCAGCGGCACAATCAGCAGCAGACCAAGCGCCATGATGACGATCGTCACAATCGAGGATACCGCCGTCGCGATCAGCGCAATCGCGTCGCCTTCCGGCGTCCCCTGGTCCACCTTCGCAAGCTTCTGCGCGTTCAGCACGCACGGCATTTTCAGGTTCATCAGGTTGCCGGTCGCAAAGGTCAGATAACTTGAAGATCCAAGAATCGGCGTGTATCCTCCAACCTCCGCGATCCCAGTCGGCACCATGATAATCAGAATTGTGACAAGTCCAGGGATCATTGTGGAAATGCTCGGGAAGCAGTGATAAACCGCGCAGGTGATGATCGGGACAAGCAGCATGTAAATGATAAAAGCGGTCAGCGTGACGCGTCCGAAATGATGGGACCACTCCACGTACGGATCAAGCTGACTTTTGGATGACGGACTGTTTTTCTTAGCCATTATCGTATTCCTCCTTCCATTATTTCGCGAAAAGCGATACCCACAGCACACTCGAGCTCATCGAGACAATCAGCGCGATCGCCATTGTAAAGTTTCCCAGCCACGCTATTTTCTGCGACGCGATTCCGCACAGTACCGTGACAATCAGACTTGTGACCAGCGTCAGCGTCGTCGGAAGATCCGTGAACATCATGATCGGGAGATAGACCGCGAACATCCCAAGGAAAAATACGCCTGAGAGGATCTGTCCCCAGTCGCTCGATCCGCTCGCCTTCATAAGGCCGGTCGAATATTTCTTCGCGAGGACCACAACCGCCAGCGGCTCAATCATGACGCCGATCGTCATGACGAGAATGATTGCTCCGAATACGTTGGCGTCGGAGGAAAGCACACTTGACAGCGCGATCCCCATTCCGTCCGCCGTGTACTGCGAGGCCATGACTTCATAGGAAAGCGAGCCGATAACCGACAGACGCCACCACGGCCAGGCCGCCCCAAGCGTAACGCTCAGCGTGACAAATCCCAGAAGGACAGCGATACTCGGCACAATCGCCGAAGTGATGCTTGCCTTGATCACATTATTGATCGTTTCTTTTGTGATGCCAAGTTCCCGGCATCTTTTCGCCGCGCGCCTGGCGCTGATCACCGCGATGACCACAACGTAGATCAGTCCGATCGCGATCAGAATATACAGCAGCGGACTTCCCGCCACAACGGAACCTTTTACCATATCTGCCTCCCCTTTTCCTTATGTTTTTTGTGATACGCTTTTAATGGCGCACGTTCTCTTTTGCCGGAATTTTCTTTTGCTGCCCGGATTCCGTCACTTTTTTATTTTATTTATGCTCCTCCAACCACCGCAGCGCCATCTGCACGTAGGCGGCGCTGCCGCAGTACAGCACGGAATCGTCATACCGCACCTTCGGGTGATGCTGACCGTAGAGATATCCTTCCTGCGTGTTTCCTGTCGTCAGGAACATGCTGACAGTCGGCACCTTGTGACTCACAAACGCGAAATCCTCGCTGCCGCCTCCCGCCTTGCCGCCAGACACGACAGCCAGATCGATCACTGCCGGCCCAAGCAGCTCTTTCATATACTTCATCAAATCCGCCGCCAGCTCCGGATTGATCATCATGCAGGGACAAAAATCATAAAATTCCACTTCCGCCTCACAGCGCAGCGCCATGGCGACGCCTTTTGTGATCTCCGTCATGCGGGTCCGGATCAGCTCGCCGACCTTGTTGTCCGGATCCGTCGTGCGGATCGTACCCCACATCTCCGCGGTGTCCGGGATGACATTCGACGCCTTGCCCGCCTCGAAATGTCCTGTCGTAAACACACCGAAATCATTTCCGTCAATCTCGCGGCTGTTGATCTCCTGCAGAGCGAGATGGATATGGGCGGCCGCCGTGATCGGGTCGATCGACACATGCGGCGTGGAACCGTGACCGCCTTTTCCCTTCACTGTGATGTGATACTGCTCACAGGAGGCCATTGAGATTCCTCCACCCGGCACCAGCAGCATGCCGGAAGGCATCGGCATTCCCGCCACCACATGAATCATCATCGCGGCGTCAACCTTCGGATTCTCCAGAAGTCCCGACGCAATCATATCCGGAGATCCCTGGAAAATTTCCTCCGCCGGCTGAAATTCCAGCTTGACCGTTCCCTCGATCTCATCTTCATGCTCCTTCAGCAGTTTTGCAGCTCCGAGCAGCATCGCCGTGTGCATGTCATGGCCGCAGCCGTGCATCTTCCCCTCGATTTCACTCTTATAGTCCACCTCTGCTTCCTCTCCGACCGGAAGCGCATCCATATCCGCACGAAGCAGGATGGTCTTTCCCGGCTTTTTCCCGCCTGCCAAGGCGATCACACCAGATTTTCCGCAGTCCTGCGGTTCATACCCCATAGCCGCAAGTTCCTTTTTTACCAGCGCCTTCGTGTTCGCCAGATCGAACCCCACCTCCGGATGACGGTGAAGCTCCCTTCTGACTGACTGAAGATGCGGCTGCAGCGCCGACGCCTCTTTCAAAATATCCTGTACATTCATATTGCTCCCTCCTTCATAAGTTCGGTCCCTGCCTTTGAGACGACAGTTTCCTGTAACACAAAAAGTGTCTGAAAATATTCGGAAACTCCGCACATTTTCAGACACTTTTTAGATTTACTGCCTCTGTCTGTAGACCTGTAAGATTCTCCGCATCCGCGGATTGCTTCATCGGTGCGCGTGCGCTTTCCAGAGTTTCGTCCGGAACCGGTCCTTTTGCCTGAGAGTTTTTGCCTGCCCCTTCGGCGCTGCATACGCAGTCTCTCCCGGTTCCATCATCCGAATAATCGCCGCCAGAATCAGGGATTCTGACGTATTCCTGTTCTATATCATTTTTCAGTTCATCTCTCCGCCTGCAAAGGCTGAAGAATTTCTGCCTCTTCTGTTAAATTATATGCATTCACTTATGCCTTGTCAATCATAGAAATGCTGCACGTTATGGTAAACGCATGATTTTCTGTTGCTCCTGGTATAGTCCCTGTGATAAAATAACTGCAGTTCACACATCCGCTGTCCCGGAAGATGATTTCCGGGACTGATCATGTTTGTCCGCAGCGCCTGCCGGCATACGGACAGGCATGTGACGGCCTGCTGCCCGCGGAAAAACTTTCCATTCAGCCAAACAGGAGGATTTACGTTATGAAAATTATGATCTGTGGAAAAGGAGGATGCGGAAAAAGCACTGTCTCATCTCTTCTTGCGAAAAAATACGCCGCACTGGGGAAACGCGTTCTTGTCGTGGATGCCGACGAATCCAATTACGGCCTTCACCGTCAGCTCGGAGCTGAGCTTCCAAAAGACTTCACGCTCTATTTCGGGAGTAAAAAGGGAATTTTCCAGAAAGTAGACAAGGGGAATCCCGATCTGTCCCCATTTGAAAAACGCTGGACGCTTGACGACCTGCCGGAAGAATTTGTGACACGGAGTCAGGGAACATGCGCTCCCTGCAGTTCACCTGACGACGCCGCGGAAAAAGGGGCGGCGGAAAGAGAAATGTCCTGCAGCACATCAGAAAATGCATGCAAAAAGCCGGAAGAAGTTTTCCGCAAAGACAATGCCGTCATGCTCATGGCAGTCGGAAAAATTCACGAGGCAGGAGAAGGCTGCGCCTGCCCGATGGGCACGCTCGCGCGGCACCTGATCAGCAATCTGGATCTGAACGATAACGACATCGTCATCATTGACGCCGAGGCAGGCGTCGAGCATTTTGGAAGAGGAGTCGACAGCGCCACAGACGTCATCCTCATGATCGTTGACCCATCCTATGAATCACTGATGCTGTCGCGCAAAATCAGAGAGATGGGAAAAAGCATCGGGAAGCCGGTCCGCTTCGTGCTGAACAAAGTAAATGAAGAAAAATACGCCGTCATGAAATCCGTCGTCTCCGACCCGGAAAATATTATCGCGTCCATTCCGGAAAATCAGGCCGTTCTTATAAAGGGACTGAAGGGAGAACCGCTGGACTGCGACGTGCCGGAAATCGGAGAACTCATCGCGGCTCTGGATTCGCTTTCCCGCGCAGCGATGTAAAACACTGTGAAGGTTTCGCCCATTCCCGCAGACACGATCTGCCGGTGCGCGCAGGCAGTGTTTGCTATAGAAAAAGTGTTTTATCACATAAATGCCCCGCGCTGCGGGGCATTTAGTTTCAGTGAGCGACAGCCGTCCACTTTCTTTTTTTCTGCAGATAATAAACGATAAACAGCGCGGCCGTCAGTGTCCACGACACGGGATAATTCATCACGATCATCCGCACAGACGGGCTGAGCGGCACCGCAAAGAAAATCCACACGATACGGAGCAGGCAGACGCCGAACATCGTCAGAAGCATCGGAATAATCACATCTCCCACCGCGCGCAGCGCGCCGGAGAAAATCTCAACAAAACTGAATACGACATAACACGGCACAATTACCATCATGATCTCTCCGCCGATGCGGATCACATCCGCGTCCTCTGTAAAAATACGGAACATCGGCACACGGAAAATCAGCAGGATGGCGCTGACTGCCACGGAAAAGATCTGATGCATGAGCAGACAGTCCCACACGCCTTTCTTCATCCGGTCATATTTGCCCGCGCCGTAATTCTGGCCGACAAACGTCGTGATTGAGATGCCAAAAGCTCCGTTGATCATCCAGAAGACAGCGTCCAGCTTCGAGACCGTCGCCCAGGCCGCCGCGGTATCCGTTCCATACACGTTGATCGCGGACTGGATGATGATATTGGAAAGGCCGTACATCACCGACTGAAATCCTCCGGGAAGTCCGATAAACAACTGTGATCGCAGCACGCTCCCGCGAAACAGAAATTTCCGCAGTTCCAGCCTGTAGATATCTTCCGACTTCATCAGCGCCCTTGTCACCAGAAACGCGCTGAACGCCTGCGAGATCACCGTCGCGATTGCCACACCGGGCACTCCCAGCTTCAGCCCCACAACCATGATCAGATCCAGTACAATATTCACCAGACAGCACGCGATCAGATAATATAGAGGCCGCTTTGAATCTCCAAGAGCGCGCAGGATTCCGGAACCTATGTTATAAATAAACACAAAGACAATTCCTGCAAAGTAAATCCGAAGATATGCGGCAGAATCGGACATCAGCTCCCGAGGCGTGTTCATCAGGCGCAGCATCATGGGGGCCAGCCCGATCCCCAGCACGGTGAACAGTACGCCGCCTGCCACGGAAAACAGATACGCCGTCTGGATGGAGCCGTTCAGACTCCGCTCGTCATTCGCCCCATAATACTGAGAGACGATCACACCTGCTCCTGCGGACAGTCCGGTAAAAAATCCAACCACAAGGTTGACCACCTGACCGGAGGACCCGCCCACACTGGCAAGCGCCTCCTTGCCGACGAACCGCCCCACAATCACCATGTCGACCGTGTTGTAAAGCTGCTGAAAAAACGTTCCCAGCAAAATGGGAAAGAAAAACGCAAGAAGCTGTTTCCAGATCACACCTTCCGTAATCCTGCCTCCGGCGCTTTTTGTGTGATTCATATGCATTCCCTCCTTCATGTCTGGTCGAGAACTGCCGCCGCAGCTCTCGAAGAAACCTGCAACACAAATACATAATCCTCTTTTATATTTCTGGCACAACGCTGCATTTAATGAAACAGCAGGAGCCCGAATTTTGCATCAGGCCAGTGCTGATACCATTACAGCGCAATCATTGTATGGAATTCCTGCCGAAATGTCAACAGGTTTTGGCTCTTTCCAGTTCCTGCTCCAACACACGCACAACCTTCTCAAGACCTTCTCTGTCCGCATCGCTGAAACGTGCTTCCTCGGGACTGTCGATATCAAGCACGCCAATAATTCTGCCCCTTTTGTGCACCGGAATCACAATTTCCGACAGAGACGCGTCATCGCAGGCGATATGTCCCGGAAATTCATGCACATTTTTTACAACAATCGTTTCCCCGCGCGCCACTGCCGTCCCGCAGACTCCTTTTCCCACAGCAATCTCAATGCAGGCAGGTTTCCCCTGAAATGGCCCGAGCACCAGCCGGCCTCCTTCCATCAGGTAGAAACCGGCCCAGTTGAGACCCGGCAGCGTCTGGTACAGCAGGGCGGAAAGATTCGCCAGATTCGCGATCACATGCGGAACGCCGCCGATCAGCGCTTCCGCCTGCTGCGCCAGCAGAGCATATTTCACATCATATTCTGAATGATACATTTCTTCCGACATCCGGATACATTCTCCTTTCTCTCATCCATTGCTGCTTACTCTGCCCTCCAGTCCTTTTGCCTTCAGCAGCCTCGTATATCTGCTGAGCGCTTTCTGAGGAACCACCGCGACGGCGTTCCCGCCAATTCCCCTGAACGCGTTCGCGCCCGTCGTTTTATCCTTCAGCGCCGACGTCTTTATCGTAAGCTTCTTTAATCCACTGCAGCCATAGAATGCCTGCACCCCGACGGAAGACACCTTTTCCTGCAGCGTAATCCGGGTCAGCGCCAGACAGCCCCGGAACGCCCGGTTGCCGATCATCGTCACTTCCGGTCCGAGCGTGATTTTTCCCAGCCCTGTGCAGCCGTTGAACGCGTCCTTTCTGATCAGTTTTACCCCTTTTCCTCCGGAAACGACAGCCAGCTTCACACAGTTCTGGAACGCACCGATTCCAATGTCCTGTACATTCTTCCCTATCGTGACCTGCTGCAGTTTTTTATTGTCTTTGAACGCCTCCGCGGAAATCGCGGTAACTTTACAGGAAACGCCTTCAAGCTTCACCGTATTCGGAATCACAATGCTGGCGTTCTTTTTGTTGGCGCTGGTCGGCCCGTTGTAGGAAACGCTCACGCGGTCTTTCCCGATCTTGTAAATTCCTCCGGAAACCGAATCTTTTTTGAGACTTCCCGGAACCAGCGGGTTCTTCAGCGCCTCTATGGTTTCTTTGCGCGTCTTTTTGCAGATCTCACAGACAAATTTTCTGACGCCTTCCTTTCCTATGGCAGGCTCTTTTGTCACAGTTCCGGAGTCCCACGTATGTCCGGCAGCGGGAATCACACTGCCCTGCTCAATCATTTTCCCGCAGATCTCGCAGACAACATCGCCCGTATAACCGTTCGTCTCACACGACGCGTCCGCCTTGTTCCTGGTCTCGGTAATTTCATGAATACATTCTTCCGCGGAAATATTCTTTGTAAAATAATAGCCGCAGACCGTACATCTGTATCCCAGTATACCTTCCTGGTTACCGTCAGCCTTCTGAATCAGTTCATACTTGTACGTACAGTCCTCTGTCTCGACATGTTCGGGATCATTCGCGCACACGCGGGTATGCGTACCGTCATGATTGATAATCCAGCTTCCGTAAGCATGCCCCAGAGCCGGCAAAACCTCTTCGAAGGCTTCGCCGCAGACGCTGCAGATGCAGTTCTTTATCCCATCTTCCGTGCAGGTCGGTTCTTCTACCGTGCCGGTTCCATCATCCGTGTGCCCGAGCGCTTCTTTGTAATCGCTGACATAAACATCCCCGCATCCCCGGCAGGTATAGGTCGTATAGCCCTGGTCCACACAAGTCGGATCCGTGACCTCCGCAAGATAATCATGCTCGACTCGCACGGAAACTGTCCGCACCGCCGCCTCGTAATTGCTGCTGCTTTCCGCCTCAATACTGATCAGGGCCGTCCCCGCTTTCAGACATGTCACCTTACCTTTTTGATTTACCTTCGCCACGGTCTTATCGTCAGAGCTGAACTTGAGATCCGTCTTTTCCCCGGCAGTCGTAATCTCCAGCACATCGCCTTCTTTTCCCGCTTCCGCGGACAGCGTGACCTGAAGATCCTGCGAAGCTTTCTGGATTGTAAATTCCTGGATGATCTCCCCGGTGTACTCCCCGATTCCCGTGATCGTAACTTTTGCCGTGCCTGCTTCAACATTCTCACTGTAAGCCGCTTTATAATCCGTTCCCTTTTTCAGCTTTGTTGTTCCGATCTTTACTGTCGTTCCCGGCTTCTTCGCCTTGCCGTCATAGACATAACTGTACTCTCCCAGCGTGACCTCCGCCATATGTACGCTGCCTTTCCTGTTCAGCGTCTTTATCTCAAATCCCTGCGTGCCCGCATCATTGTCTTCCCAGATCGTCATGTTTTTCCCATCGGACAGATTGAGCACACTGTTGCCGTTGGCGGCAACCAGCTTATATTTTCCTTCGCTTCTGTAAACATACCATCTCTGGGCGCTGCTGCCCGCATAGTTGTCCGTCACAATGTTTGTGCCGTTCGCTGATCCGTAATTCTGAATCCCCATGGCCTTTCCATCCTTACAGGAAGTAATGATGTAGGTTCCGTCGTCCTGGGCCTCAAAATACCAGACCTGTCCCGCGCTCTCATCTCCGGCCTGCGCACAGACATTGCCCGCCCCGTCGTTCGCGGCATTCTTCCCTGATTCCTTATTGACAATCGACGCAAAAAATCCGTCCCCGATGTAGGCGAGCGAATCCGTCTTTGCCGCATATCCGTTATAGTAGTACGGCGGCCTGACATTATTCCGGCCGTTATAGCGCAGCAGGACATATCCGGAATCGATGATGCTCTGCACCTGCGCCGGCGTATATCTGACTCTTCTCGCTTTTGGGGGAGTCTGCTCGCAGACTTCTACCGTGACAAGAATACCTTTATCGTTGTACAGCATTCCCGTGATCAGTTCCACATGACTCGTATATTTGTTGAAGCAGTCTCCAACCTGCGCATTGTAAATATTGTTCAGCGGCACTTTGGTAAACTGGCTGGAAGCCCCGATCATCCCCGTCGTCATTCTCGGAAGTCCGTACGCATAGGACACAAAAGCGCTGCAGTCATTGCCGTAATACGTGGAATTGCGCGACATATACGATCCCCTGGCTGTGTAAAAAACACTGTTCGGATTTTTCACGGCCTCCAAAAACGTATCAAACGTAGCGTTATGAGGAACATATTTTCCGCTGTCCACCAGCTGTCCGTACGGCATCCCGCGGTAAGTAACCCCGGGATAGTAGGTAGTGGTCAGGCTTCCGTTCAGGCCGATATAGCCCTTTACCTGTTTGAGAGGGGTCCATGCGATGTCGACCTGCTGATACGCCCTCTGCACAATATTGCTGACACCGGAAGCGGCCGCGATGGACGCAGGCTGTCCTCCGTCCCTGACCTCCACCTCGACAAACGGCAGATACCCCTGCTCATTGTAATCCGGAGCAAGCGGATATTTCTCCTGATCCCACTGCGCCATAAAGAGATAATACGATTCATACGTCGAATCATAATCGACATCGGAAACCCAGTCCGCCGGAATCCGCACAGGACTCTTTGCCCCATCCAGATAAACGCTGATCTCCCGCGGCATTTTCTCCTTCAGTTCCTCCAGAGGAATGTGGTCCGACAACCTGATGCAGGAATCGCTGACGATGTCAAAATCCGTAATCTTCCCCGCTTTTTCTCCTGCCAGCGCCTTCGCGGGCACACATAGAAAAGCGAGAAGCAAACCAGTCAGGAACAGCAGTCTCCTGACATTCCACACTTGTATCTTCATAAATTTACCTCCTGTGTTGTGATGCACGGAGGCAAAATTGTTCCGGCCTCCATGCCCTGATTTACACGAACGGCAAAACCGCTCTTTCAGCATTTTGCGCCGCAGCCCTGGGATTTCCGAACATTCTGTCCAAAAATCAAGCCCGGCAGGAGTGTGAACTTAACGCCGAAGGTTCTTCGTTGTTTCACAGGAGGCAATTTCCCCACAAAACGCCGAAAACCCTACAGAACGCGCCGCGCATTCCGGTGAAGCAGTGCGGCTCCCGCCAGCGCCAGGCCTGAACCTGCGGCGAGCAGGATCAGCAGTTCCGGCGCTTCCAGTTTTTCTTTCACAAGAAACGGCAGAATCTTCCCTGCCTGCTCCGGATATTTCGATACCATCATTGACACTGCATTATTCAGAAAATGCAGAAATGAAGTGACGTACAGGCTTCCGGATTCCGACAGAATAAAAGCAAAGACTGCCCCGAGCATAAAGGTAGGAACCAGCTTTACCAGACTCATATGAAATACCGCAAAGACCGCCGCCGAAATCAGTATCGCTTTGGTGACACTCACGCGCGCCCGCAGACTGCCGAACAGAAGTCCCCGGAACAGAATCTCCTCCCCGACGGCAGGCATGGCGGCAGTGACCAGCAGGATCACAGGAAACGGCTGATCGAGCACCGGCCCGAATGAAGTTTCCAGATTTTCCGTGCTTCCCGGCAGCAGCTCCATGAACAGCGACCCGGCGCAGATCATCAGGCAGTACACACCCAGATAGAGCAGAATACTTCCCATGACTGTCCCGCAGCGCGGCCTGTGCAGCGAAAACAGCGTTCTGACATCGGATTTCAGGTACCAGACCATGAACAGCGGCACAGCAAAAATCAGAAGCTGCGACACCATGGCGCCCCAGAAACCGAACCGCACGGAAGCGGCGCTCCCGGCATACAGCAGCAGAAGCAGCAGCGCCGTGATGCCGACCAGCAGATCTCCCGGCGCGGGAATCGTTCCCTTTTTTATCTCGCTTCGTTTTCGGAACAGGGCGAAACCCGCAAAACCGTCGGAAAACAGCACATTCTCACTGTTGTAGATGCGCGCCAGCACCCACACGATCAGAAGGCTGCACCCCAGATTCACAAGAATCGTTATCCCGGCAAGCGACGGATCAAACTGCCACGCCGTAACCTGACGGATCATCAGCGAAACATTTACAAACGGAATCATCGCCGTGACATGATCAAACTCCACGATGGGCAGCATCCCCGCCATCGACGCGAACATAATGATCAGAAGCACCGGCGTCACATAGTTGTTTGCTTCCTTAAAGCTTCTGGCAAACACGCAGAAACACATACAGACCGCCGTCACCAGAAGCGCCGTCGAAATCATCGTGAGCAGAAGTCCCGGCACGGCCGCCGCCAGAACCACGGCCGGGATATACGGCATATCTTTTAGTATCTCACCTGCCACCCCAAAAATCAAGAACAAAACAGAGCCGCCAAGCGACAGGAGGGAAATTATTGCGGTTATACACGCAAACAGAGATACAGAAATATATTTTGAGAGTATCATCTGAAAATTTGTGACCGGAAGTGTGAGCAGCGTCTCAAGCGTTCCGCGCTCCTTCTCCCCGGCAGTCGCGTCGATCGCCGGATAGATTACGCCGAGCAGAATCGTGACAACCAGCACCATTCCGATACTTCCCCCGATGTTCATGCCAAAGCTCTCCGAATCCGACGCCTGATCTTCCGCTTCAAACGTGACCGGATGCAGAAAATCCTCCGTCAGCCCTTTCTCCGCGAGCCGGTCGTCGAGCAGCTCCTCACAGTAGAGCTCCAGCAGTTCCTCCGCCTCGTACATGGCCGCCTCGGAATCCTGATCTGTGGAATTATACACAACCGCAATATGTTCCGCGCCATTTTCTTCTGTAATATTCAGCAGAATGTCCGGCGTATCCTCCCCGGAAAACATCTCAAACGAAAGCTGGCCCACATCCCCTGCCAGTTCCCCGGATTCCTTTTGTGACGCGTCGTTTTCCTGCGGCTGATCGGCATTACCCGCCATCTCTTCAGCCTCTTTCTGCAACGGGCGGTCTCCCTGCCATGCCACAAACACAAGACCTCCTTCGCCGTCGTCATTCTCCTTCTCTTTCTGGTACAGTTCCCTCAGGCGGCTGACCGTATCCTCGCACTCCGCCGAATAGCCAACCGTGTAAACCTTCTCCTCCTGCGACTGCGCGATCCGGCCAAAGATCAGCGCCATTCCGATGATGATCAGCGGGTACAGAAGAACCGGGACGACCACCATCATAATCAAGGTCTTCCTGTCACGCAGGATATCCATGATTTCTTTACGGACTAAAATTTTTATCTTATTCATACGATACTCCTCACTGAAAAAATCCCGGAATGATTCCAAACATGTCCGTGAAAACAGATAAAACCCTCACAGTACGTTTCAGCCTGTCTGAAAATATCTTTCGACAAATCCAAATCCCGCGCAGGTTTCAAATTACACATACAGCACATGAAATGCCTCCCTCAGACTTTCCGTCCCCGTCTGCTCCATCAGCTGCGCCGGACTTCCCTCTGCTATGATCTTCCCATCGCAAAGCATATAAATCCGGTCACAGAGAAATTCCGCCTCCTCCAGATAATGCGTTGAGTACAATACTGTCTTCCCTTGTCCTTTCTGCTCCTGCATAAAATGAATGATCGCGTCCGCGCTCAAAATATCAAGTCCCAGCGTCGGCTCATCCAGAATATAAAACGCCGGATCCGCCATCAGGCACCGCGCGATTGATGCCCGCTGCATCTGCCCGGTCGACAACTTTTCGATCCGGTTATCCCCGAACACTTCCATATCAAGAACCTGAAAAATTTCCTCCGTGCGCTCCCGGATCTTCTCCCGGTCAAACCCGTACAGCTCTCCGAGAAACTTCAGATACTCCCGGATCGAAAATCGCGGATACAGCTTTGTGTTGCCGGAGAGATATCCGATCGCGGCCTTTTTCTGCGTCAGTTCCTCAATCTCACTTCCATCCGCGAGACTCAGCCGGACATTCCCCTCCGTCGGCGTCATCAGCATGCCCAGCATACGCAGCAGCGTCGTCTTACCCGCGCCGTTCGGTCCCAGGATTCCGACGATCTCCCCCGGCCGCGCCTCAAGAGATACATGGTCGACCGCAAAAAACTCCTCCTTCACCGATCTGCGGCCCCTGCGCACGCTCCGCTCAAATTTTTTGCACAGATTTTCTGCTTCAATCATCAGGTTTCACCTCCCGTTTCATAATTCCTCTTCTCCGTCTTCGAGCGCCTCTTTCCTCTTCCGGTAAAAATGGCTGCAGATACCAAGCACCGCAAACGTCACAGTAAACGTTATAACCACGCACATAATCGTGACCCCGATAAACATTTTTGTCGAAAGATTCCTCCTGGGTATCCCCAGAAAATTGCACAGCGCTACGGTAAAGGCGCTTATGCAGCTCACCTTAAGATTTGTTTTCCAGTCCGCCCTCAGACGGCGGTCCCAGATTCCCTGCCTCAGACATGAGAAAACCAGAAATACGCTGACCGCAAAAAAGCAGATCATTTCGGCGCCTGCTTCCCTCAGGCGTCCCCCCATGCTGACCTGTATTATAACCGCCACAAACAGCATCCCGTACAAAAACCAGAAGCTGTTCTTCTCGATGTGGAGCAGCTTCTGTTCCTGCATCTCGTCAAGAACATTCTCCTGACACAGTCTCATACGACTTCTCTTTCTTCCACATTTTTTCTGTTCGTACAGTTTTTCTTCCTCTTGTTTTTTCATATACTACCTCTCTTTGCACCATTTTCTTCCATTTCCTGTTTCCTGGCCCTGGATTCTTCCCTTTCTTGTTTCTTGACACCGGCCGCTGGTTCTCCACTGCCTTATACTGGCTGCCCCTTTCAAACGACTTTCCTGCGCTGTCCTGCTGCCCGGAACTGCCTTGTTCTCTCACAGGAAATCCACTTTGTTCTAAATTGTTCTGTTTTCTCCTGGCTCATCTTCCTCATCCTCCTCCCAGAACAGTTCATCCAGGCCTTTTCCCAGTACCCGGCAGATCGCCCTGCACAGTTTGATCGTCGGATTGTAATCTCCTTTTTCGATCGCGTTGATCGTCTGGCGCGATACATGCACCGCCTCCGCCAGATCCTTCTGCGGCAGATCAAGCAGCGCGCGGGCCGCCTTCATTTTCAGATTCTTCGCCAAAGCATCGCCTCCCCTGACTTTTATTCATGGCATTCCCGAAACGCAACCAAGAATACCGCATGTTCGTCTGAATAGTATCATATTTCTTTCTAAAAGTCAATTATATTTTACTTTTTATCGCATAAGCATTTGTTTTTGTTCAAATTTCATGATGCTGGGGTCAAAAGGAATTTTGCCCCCATGATGCCACGGATTTCTTCGCACTTCATGCTTCGAAATCCTGAAACACCTCATAAGCATCCGATAAAATTCGCATAAAAGCAAAAAAATGTTTTTTTATCTGAATATTATTGAGATTTCCCGCAAATATAGTATAATAAAAACAAAAATATGAGGTGATAGAAAATGTTGATCTCCTACAAAACCAGAAATTTCTGTTCTTTCGCTGAAGAAGCTGAGTTTGATCTGCTGGCACCTGCAAACAAAGTCAAAAAACGTTTTCCAGATAATTACACGGAGACAAAAGCAGGGTATGATATTCTAAAAACAGCAGTAATCATAGGGGAAAATGCCGGAGGAAAGACAAACTTCATTAACAGTTTAGCTTTTTTTAAAAGTCTGTTTGAAGATAACAAGCATAAGAAAGCCTATCGTTCCTTGATCAACGCAAATTGTCTGAAATCTTCTTCTCCAGAACAATGCGACACACTTCAAACTTTTGACATTACCATCATGGGAAGCAGCGGAACAATCTATCACTATAGGTTGGAACTAGATGAATACAGCATCGTTAAGGAAATTTTTTCACATAGAGATTCAAAAAATGGATGTGAAAAACTTGTCTTATCTGTTTTAAGAGACAAGATTACTAAAGTACAGGACAGTCCTATTTCTAAAGTAGATTTTACGATATTTATAGATAACTGCGGGAAGAATATTGAACAGACATTCAACACGGTTTATTCCGAGAATAGTTTTAGTTTGTCTATCTCCAAACTATCCATCCTTGGCGACCCGCACGCGCTGGAATTTGTCAACTGGATAAACAACAGTCTGATCGTGGAGAGCAAACGATACAACTATAATCTGTATAAAGATATCCAAAACGAAGAAGATGATCTGCGAATCCTTAAAGATTCCCGTTTTCTGGATATAGTAAGGATGGTAGACTACAGCATCTGCGGAATTGAAATTGATGATGAGCGGCCTTTCAGTAAAAGCAGAATTATCAGAAAATCAGCCGACGACCACAGTTTTTCAAGAGATCTTGATATGGATTCAGCCGGCGTAGGTGAATTTTTTGCATGGGCTGTCCAGTTGTTCCGAGTTGTATATGAAAATAAGACTGTCTTTGCCGATGAGATGGACCGGGTAATTAATCCTATCCTGTCTGAGAGAATGGTTGCATTTGTAAATGGAAACAAACATACGGGACAGTTCATCTTCTCCAGTCATAATGTCCTGCATCTTGATTTAAAAAATTATATGAAAGAACAAATTTACTTTGTCACTAAAAATCGGGAGGATCTGAATTCCGAATTATATTCACTGGCAGATTTTCCCGAAATCAGATATGAAACAACAAAAATATACGAATTTTACATGAAAGGAATTTTGGGAGGAACCGCTTTTGAGTAGATGCAAAAGAGAATTAATCAAAAAATACATCGTATTTTGTGAAGGCGATACAGAGTACAATTATTTTGATGCCATCCAGAAAAAACAGAACACAAAACTGATACTTAAACCAATCAATATGCAGGGAGGAGGATATTCTAATTTCCTCGCAGAGATTAAAAAACAGGCAAACAACAACTGTTTGGCCAAATTCGTTGTCATCGACTATGACCGGGCTATAAAACATCCTGGAGAACTCACGCACTTAAAAAAACTGATTGAATATTGTCAGATACAAAATCAGAACAGAAAGATCCCCCATTTTCTCATAATAGATAATCCTGATTTTGAATATGTCGCATGCCTGCATATCCCCAGTTATCATGACCAGGATGCAACGCACTACATAGAAGATTCGTTGGGTTTCAAAAACATAGAAAATTTCAAAAAGAAAAAGGATATCTTTGCTTATCTGAATTCAGAATCTAATTCTTATAAAAACATGCTGGCAAGGCTTCGAAGCAAAAAAATTATTATTAACCATTATAAAATCAATAAGTCGGGTCTTGATATCATAATAGAAAAAACTGATGTCACCTGGGATAATGAGAGTCAGAAAGGCTCTAACATCAATGAGCTCTTCGAAATCATCAACTGGTAAAGATCCTGCGTGATCCAAAAATATGCTCCCGCAATATTAGTCAGATTAACATTTGTGGGAGCATATTTTACAACAGACCTCCATGTCTGTATTGGGAACAATACTGTAAATAAGAAAAATTCTACATCTCCACCATATCCGCCGCAAACAGTGCCGCTCCGAGCGCTCCGCAAAGCTGCGCCATATCGCTGATCACAAGCTTTGTGCCGAGCTTCTCCTCCAGAGTCATCACAAGTCCCTGATTTTTCGAGACGCCGCCGGTCATCATGTACTTCTCTTCCCCGCCAACGCGGCGCGCCAGAGCCGCCGTTTTGGAAGCCACCGCCTTATTCAGCCCGTGGACGATATCGTCCGTCGCCTTGTTCTGAGCAATCAAAGATACCACCTCGGACTCGGCAAACACCGTGCACATGCTGGAGATCGTGATATCCTCCTTGTATGTGAGGCCGGTCTTGCTCATCTCGTCAAGGCTCATCTCCATGGTGCGCGCCATCATCTCAAGAAATCTCCCGGTTCCGGCGGCACATTTGTCGTTCATGACGAAATTGACGACCGCGCCGTCTCCGTCCAGTCGGATCACTTTGCTGTCCTGCCCGCCGATATCCACGACCGTCCGCACTTCCGGATCCAGATAGTGAGCACCGCGCGCATGGCAAGTAATCTCCGTAATGCTCTTGTCGCCGGCCTGAATCGCCGTGCGGCCGTATCCCGTCGTGACAAGCGCGTCGATATCTTCCCGGTTCAGCCCGGATTTTTTCAGCGCCTCTTCCAGCGCGCGCTCCGCGCCGATCGCCGCTCCGGCCCCGGTCGGCAGAATGATCCCTGTCACTACTTTTCTGTCCTTATCAAGAATCACAACATCCGTGCTCGTCGAGCCGCTGTCGATTCCCGCAAAATAACCTTTTCCCATTTTCTTTTCCTTCTCTGTTTTCTGTTCCGGGGCAATGCTCTCCGCAAACGCCTCCAGACGTGTCAGAAGCTGCCCGCTGCTCTGCACCGTATAGTCAGACTCGATCTTCAGCAGCGGAAGCTCCGTATGATTCTTTACATCCGCGTATTCAAAACTGTAAAAGTCGCAGAATTTTACCGTATGATAAATAATTCCCCGCAGACTGGGGTCATTATAAAGCTGTTTTCTTCCCGTATTGTCCGTCATGCGCATACATGGCATCTGCCGCAGGATCTCCCCGGCGTACCATTCCATCAGCCCGTCAAAGTCCAGTCCTTCCGGCGGCGGAACCTCCCCGACAGACCGGTTGTGGACGCAGGAATCATTCTCAACCGGCAGCGGCATGCACCGCTCCACCATATCGAACAGTTCTTTTCCCATGCGTGCGCCCAGCACCGCCAGATGCGGACCGCGCACCTTCACCGGCGGCTTAAACGCGGCGCGGAATAATTTTTCATCAAATTTTTTCCCTGTATGTTCCGCATAAGCCCGCGCCAGTCCTTTCAGCTGCGAGACCATGCGCTCCCTGCTGCAGACGCCGTCGCAGTGCAGTACGTCCACGAGATACAGGAAATCCAGTTTCCCACTGTCCTCCAGAACGTCGGCGACGCTGCGGATCGTATCACAGCAGTTAACCAGCACCAGTTCCTTCACCTGTCCCTGCATGACCGCCTCAAGCAGCGCTTTCCCAAATCCGCAGAGATTCGGGTGCGCAATCTGATCAGCCAGGTCAAAGCCCTCCGGCATCCCGTTCAGATTCTCACAATCCGCTCCAAATGCGGCCAGCAGTTCGACCGGCGTGTACTTGCAGACATAAAATACTTTATTCTCACTCATTGCATCATCTCCAGAAAACCAGACAAAAGGGGACATGTCGTCCCCTGCGTCCAGTTATTTATTTTGCAGCACCTTTGGAAACCCGAAAAAGAGACACTCCATCCCATTTCGGTTGTTTATTCCGGCATCTTCGGAAATCCGAACAAAGGAACGCTCCATCCTATTCCAGTCGTTTATTCCGACATCTCCGAAAATCCGGACAAAAAGGAACGTGTCACCCCTCAATATCCGGCCAGCCGTTTATTTCAGCATCTCCAGAAAAGCCCCAAGGCGCGTGGCCGTCTGCCCCTCGCCGCCGTGGCTGCGGTCGCAGCCGTCGCCATCCAGGATCAGAAGCGGAATCCCCTGCTCCTCAAACTTTTTCTTCGCAAGCTGCGCCCCGCCGAGCGTGTGCTTGCAGCCCCAGTGGCAGAACCACACGGCTCCGTCGGCCTTCGCCTGTTTCGCGCATCTGATCCCATGCTCAATCCTGCGCAGAACGCTCCCGTTCAGCTTGTTGTAAACCATCCTGCGCGCCATCGCCTCATACGGCTTCTCCGGATCAAAATCCGGGGCGCACAGCTGCGAAATCTCGCACCCGACGATCTGGGCCGTCTCCTGCAGACACAGTTCTTTTTTGACCGCGTCCGACCAGAACGGAATCGTATGCATCCAGTAGATCCTTTTCCCCTTCGCGGCATCCGTGTTCTGCACATCGTGTAGCAGCATGTTCGTGTACGTTTCCTGCTCTCTGGTCCCAAGCAGAATCTGATTCGCCATGCTCGAAAACAACGGCGTCACCAGATCCGACGGCACATAGCGGTCCGACCGAATTTCCTGAAATCTCCAATAATTTTCCAGCGTACGGCGGCTGCGCTCCATCCTCTTTACCAGTCTGCTCTCGTCGATGATTTTCCCGATCTGTCTCTCGAGAAAAACCTTGAGATCCCGCAGCTGTCCGGCCACATACGCGACGTTTTCCTCATTCGACTGCATCGGCACATCGATGGCAAACGAAGGCACATCAAACAGATTTGCCAGATATTTAAATGTGACCAGATTTGCGTCGCATGTCAGATTTGTGTAGACAATACACTTCGGCTTTGGCAGAATCCCTCTCTGCGCCGCGCCGATAAATGTTTTGTGATAACTACAGAGCGTCTCCGAGAGACCATTGTTCTCCGCCTCCTGCTGGCAGCCGCGCTCCGCCTGCGACGCACAGATATAACTTGAAAAACTTTCCACATTGTACGGATTCAGCCCGACCTCCTGCAAAAGCTCGCACGGCGTAAACACGCTGACAATGGCGGACTGCTCCGGCTTTTTCAGGGGACGCACCATCGCGTCCATCATAATGCGCGCCAGATACTGGTCCGCAGGAAGAAGCCTGCGGTCCGGCAGCATCCGATACTTGACATCCTGCGCTTCCCAGCCGCTTTTCAGCAGCCATCTCGCACGCCCCGGATGAACAGCGCCAAGCTGTTCCAGATAATTTCCAAATGTTTCTGTTACCTGCATTTCCTGTTACTTTCCTTTCAAGATTCACCCTGCGGATCCTGGCGCGGGATTCAGGCCTGCCCTGGCAGATCCCTTCAGCTTCAAATCGCCTCCCCGCGGAGCATATAAATTTCCTTTTCCCTTATGATTTACCGTCCAGATCAAACCTCACATTTGTCCTTTTCCGATAAAATCCGCTCCGGAATCCCCTGATTCCAGGCAGGCAAGTTCATCCCAAACGCAGCGTCCTGATCAGGCCGCCCCTGCAATATTGGTTCATCATATGAACTTTCCCGCCCAATATCATAATATGTACAGAAGAAAATGTCAACTCTGACTATACACTTAAAAATCTGTTACTGTCAGCAAAAATCTCCCGTCCCCAGGAACCGCCTGGCCTCCGCTGCCCCGACGCTGTCCTTCAGCGCCTGCGTCAGCACACACATCGGAAAGTGGAAATTCCTGTAGCCCTCTTCCAGTATCCTGTAGTAATAGAGGCTGGGTGCAGCGCAGCGGCGCTTCTCATCCATGATGTAAACCATTGCCGTTCGCTTTACCGGCTCCCCGCCCCCCAGCGGGAATACCCCGGTCTCCAGTTCCTTCTTATAATAAAGGCCGGGGAACCCTTCATAGCGGTCAAGGCTTCTCTCATCCCGCTCCGAGATCTCCCACACCAGCACCGGTGTATCCCTCCCCTCACAGGGCTCCACGGTCGCACATCCTTTGAACAGCAGCCGCCAACCGGAAAGGATGGCCGTCCCGACGGCCTTTGCGTCCGGGCAGCGCACCGCCATCTGATCCAGTGACAGGTTGCTGCCGTAAGCCATGTAATATCTCTTTTCGTCCATCCCATTCACACTCCTTTCCATGTCCGCTCCGGGCGGTATGTTGTCAATGCTCAGATGACCATCCTCCAGATATCGTTTCAGATATCTCCTCCACATATTTGAAACCAGCATATCAAATCAATCAGATCATCGATGAAAAACAGTTCTTCCTGCTTCTCATCTCCAACTGACTTTATCTGCAACCTCCGCATCATCCCAGTCAGGATGTTCTTTAATAAGGGAAAGCACCCCCTCAAACTGTGAAGGTGTGATACCTGCATAATTCGCCGCATCCTCTCTTCATTCTATTTCAATTCATTCACTGCATTATCAAAGTGATGTCCAGCATTCCCTGATAGTAACGCATCCGCCTGGGCAGATTCTTCTGGTCTGTCGTCTGTACTTCACAGTCATAAACCACGCCGTCAATGTCCTCAACATACAGATCCAGCCGGATTCCCTTCGACTCAAATTTTTCCTTCATGGTCTTCTCCGGTTCAACCATGCTTATGCTCCTGATTTTCTTATTAAGGATATATTCAAGCAGCGGCCTGATCCGTCCGGGTTCTCTCATGACCATAGAGAACACGTAATTATTCATCAGCGTCTGTTCACTTAATGGTTTGATCGAAGACATGTTCGTCACCTCCGCTTCTATAAGCAGAGCAAGCGCCGCTCTTTTATTCATATTGTACCCCTGATCAGCCTCCACATCAAGAAGATTCCAGCAGGATTCTTTCAAACCTTCCGAATGATCGCGGCACAGCCTTTAAATCATCTGTAACATGGTCCGGGACTACTTTCCCATTCTATAGCAAACGACAAAAATATTTGCCGTTTGCTATAAACCCTCCGGGGCGCTGAATATCCAGTGGACATTCGTCCAGAGCCGACCGGAACGGAGTGGAGACGCGCACGAATTTGAAGCGGAAAAATGCCGCCTGAGCGGCGCAAATTCGGCGCAGGGAACGAGCAAAACGAAAATCGTTTTGTCGTTCCCTATATTATATATAACTTGAATCAGACCGTGATTTTGCGTATAATGTAGACAATTAATCGGACTGGCGAAAAATATCAATGCATCCGCCGCTTCCCGGACTGATATCCCCGGCATTCAGAGACATGGGATTCACTGCAATATTCAAAACAGGTTCAGCAGACGGCAGCCAGACATCGGGAGGCAAAGGACCGGAAAGGCCATAATAACGGCGAATTCCTTTCCGGATTCTACAGGGAGGATAAACTGACGCCGGTGATCACGCTGGTCATTCTGTTCAGTTCAGAAGAGTGGGACGGTCCAAGGACACTGCATGAGATGATGTCCACACAGGATCCGGCTTGATTTATATGTAGAGGATACTGACGGCGTAGTTTATGATGTGGAAGTTCAGACCACAGACCAGAAGAGCCTGCCCAGGCGGATGCGGTATTACTCAGGGATGCTGGATATAACATTCTTCCCGGCCGGCGCAGTAAATGAATTGAAGTCAAACGAAGAAAGGGGGCAGGAGTATATGCTGTTGATGACTTATGGAGCAGAGCGGTGTGCGGCGGGGAAACATATCCGTATGGTCGAACAGATCCGTGGTTAGTATGATGATAAGGACGATCTGCCGGCTGCGCGAATGGCAAAATGTCTTCGGATTTCCCTTCCGGTTTTTGAAGGAGTCCTTTCCCTTATAAAAGAGCATCCCGATTGGGATGATGAAGAAATCGCAGATAAGGCGGATTGGAGCTAAAAAAGCTGCCATTGCAGAAAAGTGATACAAGAGGGGCTTATGCGGAGCCTGGTTAAACTGCGCAGAGATAAACAAATCTTTCAGTTTGCTGCCGCCGGCGGGATTGAGCCCCTCCAGGAAGAGAATTCCCCCCAGATAATGGGCTTCTCTTTACCTTCCTCCCCGGGCGGCAGTCATACCAGGCCAGCCGCAGGCTTCACCCGATCCATGCGCTCATCATTCAATCCCATATTTCCTTTTAATCTCTTCCAGCCTTGACCAGTCGCTGTCAAGGCGGCTTTTCGGCAGTGCTCCCTTTTCCATGTTAACAGCCAAATTCTCCGGAAGACTCCCAAGCTTCTCATTGCCGGCCAGAACCTGACTCCACCGTTTCGCCCGCCCTGTAAGCTCTATCTTGCTGCCTCTATTTTAAGCGCCTGCAGTCCGCTCTCCTTCGAGAGGAATGCATCCAGTTCATCGCTGTCGTTGGAGTACTTTATGAACCCTAAAACTGACCTCAGACTGGAGTGAAACTTATCAAGGTCATCCGCGGACAGCGCGGCCGGCTCAATCAGATTAAGTTTATAATCAGACGTGCAGGTTTTATTTTTTTACTGCAGGCTCTCCCAGCGTATCCGGATGTTCCGGATCAAAGATCTCATTCGCCCACATGACCGTCTCCAGATTCTCCGTCTCCAACAAGTTGATAATATTGTGGGTATAGCCATGAACTGCCTGCAAACCCCGCAGCTGCCTTCTTTAAACTCGGCAGGATTCTACGGACGGTTTCTCCCCGCAAGAATCCCAGCCAGAATGCCGGTTTCTTTATTCCTCTGCCCCTTCATACTCAAAAAACTGCGCCACTGTCATACATCTGGGATGTTCCATATCCAAGCTCAGAAAGTCCTTATCACCGGTAAGGATAATGTCCACATCAAATATGATTGCCGCATTAAGAATTGGCTGATCTTTGGCATCGCGTATCAGCTTTTCCGCATGGTCTACCGCTGGAATCAATTCATAGGACATCTGCGCAAGCAGAACTTCCGCATCAGGCAGAAATTGTGGCGCTTTTCGCTGCAAGATGTCCCTCAGTTCCATAATATTACGGTCACACAGAACCATCTCATGGTTATCGGCCACATGGAGCAGGGCCTGTGCCGGCCTTGAACGTGGAAAAACCAATGCGGAAAAAAGAATGTTTGTATCGACCAGTATCCGCACTTTTACCGTCCTTTCCCATAGCGCACCTCATCTACAAGAGCCTGCACATCATCTTCACTGGAAATTCCCATTGCCTCAGCAGCGCCGGCAAAAGCTGCCTGAGCCCTGCGGATTGCCTGCGCAGACGCATTACTGACAACTACTTCTCCGTTCGGCTTCTGGAAAAACAAGATTTTATCGCCGGACTTTAGGCCAAGCAGACGACGGATTTCTACAGGTATTGTAATCTGACCATTTGCAGAGATTTTTGCCAAATTCATAAAACTCACCCTTTCGCTCTTGAAGTCTAAAGAAAACTTGAGATCATTGCTATTATACCCTCAAACTGAACGGAAGTAAACAAAAACAGTAACGTTTTATGGTATTCTTTGATATATTGCAGACTTCTCTCTTGAACCGGATGTGGTTTTGGGGTACAATATAAGCGGATTAGGCGGCTGTTTTCT
>CANQAR010000074.1 GCA_947588845.1 uncultured Lachnospiraceae bacterium | reverse complement strand
AATTTTACACGAAAAGAAAGAATCCTGCATGAAATCTTGCTGTTTTATTGCGTAATATTTTTATTCTTCAGAGCTGCCGCCTTTGCCTTATATTATCATATAGCTGCGTATCTGAGCACCCAGTACGGATTCACGCTCAGTTCCTCTGTCTGCTCCGTTCTGATGTATATACCCACATGAAGGTGTACATCAAACCGGCCTCTTGTCCCTTCCGGCCCGTATCCGGTGTCTCCCATATAGCCAAGAAACTGTCCGGCTTCCACCGGCTGGCCCACCTGAAAATCCTCCGCGTAGGAATCGAGATGGGCATAATAATAGTAGCCGCCTGACGGACCGCGGATTCCAATCCGATATCCCCCTTTTTCCAGCCATCCAATTTTCTCAATGACTCCATCCGTCATGCTGACCACACGGTAGTAGCCGGAAAGATTCCGGGGAGGGATCAGATCTGTTCCTTCATGTCCCCGTTTCCCGCCATAGTTCCGTTCAAACATCCAGCTGTTCTCATAGGACATTCCGGCTTCCGCCGCCGGAAAACAGACGACATCATCCCAGACTGCCTGATAAGCCTTCTGGAATTTTTCATAATTCTGCCGGCTGCCGCGCAGAAAAAGATAACGCAGTTTCAGGTAGTCTTCGATACGAAATCTCAAAATACCGGACGGCACACGGAACGCTCCAAACAGCATGGCCGGAGTCACAAACTCGGACGGAGGACTGCCGCTCGTCTGGCACAGTTCAGACAGCGCGCGAAGCCAGTTCTCGTCGGCCTGCATGCTCCGAAACGCGTCATCTTCCGGTTTAAGCACAGAGATTCGGGCTGAGACTGTTTTTCTGTACACAAGATCTGAAAAGTTCCCGCACAGGGCTGCCAGAATAAGAAGTAAAATGAAGAAATAAACAAATCTGGTTTTCATACCATCAGGATACAGACAGCGCCAAAGGTCATGGGGCACTGGCCTGTGAACAACAGCGTTTCCTCTATATATATGAACCAACTCGGCTTTTTATGATTCAATTCTGTGCGGAAGCTGTATGTTCTTCCCGCATAGCGTCCTTAGCTCCTGCATAGAATAACTGTAAAGTACCATGCAAAAAGGGTCCGCATGCATAAAAAATACATTTCAGCCGCGCTGATATTTCTTCTTTTCTTTTATCTGCTTCGCTTTCCGGAAGAAGCTCTCGAATCCGTGCGCAGAGGTCTTGCCCTCTGGTACCGCTCTGTTCTTCCCGTCCTGTTTCCGTTTATGATTCTGTCCGGACTGATCGTAAAGTCCGGACTGATGGAACAGCTCCCCTCATGGTTTCTGAATCCTGTCTGCCGTCTTTTTCACTGCTCCGCAGGCGGCAGTTTTGCGATTCTCACTGGCTTCCTCTGCGGATTCCCAATGGGGGCAAAAATCACTCATGATCTGCAGTCACAACACTGGATTTCGGAACAGGAAGCAGCTTTTCTTTACCGTTTTGTCAACAATGTAAGTCCTGCCTTTCTTCTCTCTTTCCTTGCGCACGGGCAGCTTGGAAGGCCGGAATCCGGGATCGTTTTCCTTTTCTGTGTGCTGGGGGCTTCCCTGCTGTATGCGCTGGCAGTCAGACCGGAGCAAAACTTTGCCAGAAACCAGAACGTGTCCCCCCGCACGATAGCTCCGCTCAGTTTCCGGGATATTGACACATGCATCCAGGATGCCGTTACCCATACGGTGCATCTTGGCGCCTATATTACGGTTTTTTCTCTGCTGACCACCGCGGCAGGCCGCATTTTCCCCATCGGAAGTATCCCTGGAAAACTCCTCGCAGGAAGTCTTGAAATTACAAACGGAATCTCCTCTGTCATCGCATGGAATCTGCCCTGGAACCTGGAAATGCCGGTTCTCTGCGCGGTTTGCGCCTTCGGCGGTTTTTCCTCTTTTGCCCAGACTGTCAGCATCGCGTCCATGGACAGAAAAACCGCCTGTGCCTATTTAAAAAGCAGGGTGGTGATCACCCTGCTTGCGGCATTGCTTGCAATCGGAATTTTATTCCCCGGTTTCGCTTCCAGTCTCTTCCTCTGATGCGGCCGGTTCCGGCGGCGTATAGCTGGCAGCCGGCGGCGCCGGCGGAGAAAGCTCCATCCTGTTTTTATTTACAATATCATAACAGGATTGAATGGAATTGATAAAATTACTGTATTTTGCACCAGCCGCTTCAAGCGTATGGCTCATGATCTTTTCAAGGTTCTCCAGCATCTCATCCGTATATTGAATTGCACTGACGCGGATATTATTGGCATCTTCTGTTGCCTTATCAAGGATCTCCTGAGCCTGTGCGTTTGTCTGTTCAATCAGTTCATTCGCCTGCTGATACGCAGTCTGCACGATTTCATTCTCCCCGACGATCCGCTGCGCCTGGTTCTGTGCCTCCGTAATGATCGTTTCCGCTTTTGCCTGCGCATCCGCGAGAATCGCATCCTTGTTGCTGATGATCTTCTGGTAGCGCTTGATCTCATCCGGGGTCTTCATGCGGAGCTCCCGGAGAAGTTCTTCCAGTTCTTCTTTATTCACAACAATCTTTGTCGACGAAAGAGGCTGAAACTTGCAACTGTCCACAAACTCCTCGATCTCTTCAATAATCTGCTCAATTCTGCTGCTCATAATACTATCTCCTTACTTTCAATAATTCCCGGCTCTGTCTTTTTTGTCGCGAATCTTCCGGTGTACCTGTTCAGCCACCCTGTCCGGTACAAAACCGGAGATATCACCGCCATACCATGCGACCTCCTTCACGATTGTGGAACTGATATAGGCATAATTCAGCTCAGTCGTAAAAAAGATCGTATCAACTCCACGGTCCATGCTCCTGTTTGTCTGCGCCATCTGAAGTTCATACTCAAAGTCCGTGACCGCTCTGAGTCCGCGGACGATGAAGCCCGCATTGCATTTACGCACAAAATCAACAGAAAGCCCGGAGAACGCTTCTACCCGTACGTTCCTCAGATCCTCTGTAACACCTTTTATCATACCAACGCGCTCTTCGGCTGAAAACAGCGGGGTCTTCGCGTTATTATTCAGTACGCCGACCACCAGTTCATCGACGAGGGCCGATGCACGCTGAATAATATCGAGATGTCCCTTTGTTACCGGATCAAAACTGCCTGGATATACAGCAATCTTCATAAATAGTCCTGTTCGTTACAAATCGTAACCCTTCCTTCGTAATTTTAGAAAAACATGTTTGTTTGTCTTATAGTTCTTTTCCCTCAAAACAGTGTATCCCAGCGCTTCCGTATAGGAAAAATCGGTTTCGGCCGACGCTTCCACAATGATCAGCGTCTCTTCATTCGCAAAAGATACCGGGCGGACCGAAAGATACTCAAGCACGCGCCGTTCAAGCTCTTTCCCGTAAGGAGGATCCATAAAGATAATCTGAAACGGCTCCTCTTTCTCAAGACGGGCCAGCGCGGTCATGACATCACACGAAAAGATTCTGGCCTGCGCGGACAGATGCGTAAATTCAAGATTGTCTCTGATACAGGCTGCGGCGGCTCTGCTGCTGTCGACAAAACAGGCTTCCCGCGCGCCGCGGCTCAAAGCCTCAATCCCAATTCCTCCGCTTCCACTGAACAGATCAAGGAAACGGATATCATAAAGATCATTCTGCAGAATATTGAATAAGGTCTCTTTGATTCGGTCCGTCGTCGGTCTTGTATCAAGTCCCGGAACTGTCTTCAACAAAAGCCTGCGCGCTTTTCCCGCAATAACTCTCATACTTTTTCCTTTCTCTGCCCATTTTGCTTTATTATAATTTTTAATGCAGATGATGTCAATAGGGTAAAACGGCCTGATAAAAAAGACCGAAAAAAGGAAATCAGGAAAATCCATCTATTACCAGTTTATAATCAGAAACAGCGCACATACTAGAAGTGCAGCTAAAAACTGCAAATAAAAATGACGACAGAAAAATGAAGAATAAAAAACAAAGGAGGCGTTTGAAATGTCAAATCGTTCATCTAACACAACGGCTGTACCGGAGGCTAAAAGTGCTATGGACCGTTTCAAATTTGAAGTAGCAAATGAACTGGGAGTACCGCTCACAAATGGGTACAACGGGAACCTGACATCCAGACAGAATGGTTCTGTAGGCGGAAACATGGTTCGGAAAATGATCGAGGCGCAGGAGCGTCAGATGTCCGGAACAGGCGCCGCAATGCAGTCCACAGGTACCGGAAGCGGAATGGGCACCGGCACTGGCTCCGGAACGGGCGCTGGTATGGGTACCGGCATGGGTACACCTGCACAGTCCGTCGGAACAGGAAGCATGACTCAGATGTAAAAAATTTTACAGGGCGGAATTTCCTGTATCGAGCAGGAGGCGGCTTTCCCTCCTGCCCGCCCGCGCGGCCCAGGCGCTGCGTCTGGGCCTGCGCATAGACACGAAAAGAGGCAGAGATTTGATTCCCTGCCTCTTTATCATCTGCGCGGGTTCTGGAATGTCTGTCTTTTCTGTTCACTCCGTGACCGGCAGCACGCTTCGTGCTACAGAAAACTCCTGTCAAAGACTTTTCTGTATACTCAGGCATGCACAGGAATGCTGCGAAAGCGGCATTTCGCGCCTCAGACCTCGAGATCCATCGTTACGGAGCCCGTAATATCGCCGTTGACAACAAAATATGCCTTATTTTCCTCCGGCTTCAGGTACAGCGTGAGCGTATGCATCTCTCCGACTTTGCGCTTCATCTGCTTTGTCCATACTTCCTTGACACGTTTTAAGATTATATCCTTGTCAATCTCTTTACCTGCGTACTGCAGATAAACAGTTTCTTTCAAAGGTTTTCTCGCGGCGGCTCTGGAAATGGCATTCTTTGCCCCTGATTTCAGCTCTTCTGTTTTTTTGGCGGCGTCTTTCACTTTTTCTCCCGCCGTCTCGACCGTTTTTTTCGCAGCTTTGGCGGCCTTCCCGGCAGCTTCAACCATTTCCTCTCTCGCCTCGACCAGCTTTGTCTTGTTTTCTTCGTTCAAAATTTTGTTCATAATATTTCCTCCTTACTGTGATGAATCATATACCAAACCGCAAAATATTTCAAGGGGCTTTGTCATTCTTTTTTCATTTACGCGGCGAACTGCAAAATTTCTTTTCGGGTCTTTATATGAAGCAATATTCGTGTTATTTTATAAAATTTTTCGAAATAGCTTTACATTTTTGGAGGTTTTTGCTATACTGTATCTGGAATATTATGAAGTAGGAAAGTCATGTAGGAAAGGATTGGTGTCGAAATGAATATCGGTTTTATTGCCCACAACAACAAGAAAAACCTCATCGAGAATTTCTGTCTGGCCTACAAGTATATTTTCTCCAAGCATAATCTGTTTGCGACCGGCATTACCGGGCGCAGGATCGAAGAAGTCACAAATCTTAAGGTTTACAAATTTCTGCCTGGCAGCGTCGGCGGAGATAAGCAGTTTATGGATATGATTGAGCGCAATTGCATGGATATGGTGATCTTCTTCTACAATCCGATTATGACCAGCCCGAATTCACCTGATATTTTTGCAATCTCAAGATGCTGCGATCAGTATAATATTCCGATTGCCACGAACATTGCCACCGCGGAGTCACTTGTTATGGGGCTTGCACGGGGCGATCTTGACTGGCGTCTGAATATTCGTTCAAATGAATTCTGACAACCTGGCCGGACGATCTACTTATGAGAATCAATTCCACAGGATTTACAAAGGTTTTAAAAGCCGGGATTTCTCCCGGCTTTTGCCATGCGCACGCGCATTTCTGGTTTCTTTTGTCTCATATCAGACGGCAGTTTTTGCCAGACAGCGCCTCTTCTTAATCACAGCACCGGCACATCCTTTACGGAGCGGACCGGGTTCATCGTGACCTGAAGTCCAAGCTTCCGCAACGTATTCAGATCGACTTTGGAAAGTCTTGTGGTACAGTGAATCTGACATCCGCGCAGCAGAGCCAGCGCATCAAGAGCTCTTCTGGCATTGATATCGCCCGAAGCGCTGATCGAGAGCGCAATCAGCGTTTCATCTGTGTGAAGCCGCGGATTTTTACTCCCGAAATACTGAGTTTTCAGCCGCTGAATCGGTTCTATGGCCTCCCTCGAGATCAGAAGCGTATCATGGTCGATCCCGGCAAGAACCTTCAGAGAATTCAGCAGAACGGCGGAGCACGGTCCCAGCAGCTTTGATGTCTTTCCTGTGATTATACGCCCGTCATCCAGTTCAAGGGCCGCGCAGGAATCCCCGACAAGACGTTCCCGGTCATTGGCGGCAGCGACTGTTCTGCGGTCATCCGTCGTCAGACCCAGCCGGTTCATCAGAAACTTGATCTTGAAAAGCTCATCCTCCGAGGCTTCCTGATCCGCTTCCCGCAAAAGAGTCTCATAATATCTGCGGATGATCTCCTGGCAGGAGGCCTGTCGGCACGCCTCGTCATCAACAATACAGTATCCCGCCATATTGACCCCCATATCGGTAGGAGATTTATACGGACTTTTCCCAAAAATACGCTCAAACATGGCATTCAGCACGGGGAATATTTCGATATCGCGGTTATAGTTGACCGTGGACACCCCGTACGCGCTCAGATGAAACGAGTCGATCATGTTGATGTCATTCAGATCCGCGGTTGCCGCCTCGTACGCCATATTGACCGGGTGGTCAAGCGGGAGATTCCAGATCGGAAAGGTCTCGAACTTGGCGTAACCGGCGCGGATTCCCCGCTTGTGCTCATGGTAAAGCTGAGACAGGCAGGTGGCCATTTTTCCGCTGCCCGGCCCGGGAGCCGTCACGACGACAAGCGGTCTTGTGGTAACTATGTAATCATTCTTCCCATATCCCTCATCGCTGACAATCAGAGAAATATTTTTCGGATATCCGTTGATCCGGTAATGACAGTAAACCGGGATTCCTTTCTTTTCAAGTTTGCTCCGGAAAGCGGCAGCGCTCCCCTGCCCCTGGTACTGGGTCAGAACGACGCTTCTGACATAAAGGCCTTTGCTCCGGTAAATTTCGATCAGCCGAAGCACATCATCATCGTAGGTGATTCCCAGATCGCCCCTTACTTTATTCTTCTCGATATCATTTGCATTGATCGCAATGATCATCTCCGTCTGCTCAGAGAGTTCCAGAAGCATCTGCAGCTTGCTTGACGGGGAAAACCCCGGCAGAACTCTCGACGCGTGAAAGTCATCAAATAATTTGCCCCCGAACTCCAGATACAGCTTATTATCGAAGCAGGCAATGCGCTCTCTGATTCTCTCTGACTGCATGTGCAGATATTTCTCATTGTCAAATCCTGTTCTCATTTGTGTATGTTCCTTTCTGAGTTCGTTTTATAGGAAACGACAAAACGATTTTCGTTTTGCTCGTTCCCTGCGCCGAATTTGCGCCGCCTGGGCGGCATTTTTCTGCTTCAAATTCGTGCGCATCTCCACTCCGTTCCGGGTTCAAAAACAAAGCGGATCGTACCCGGCAGCTTTTGCCGTCCGTCAGAGATTCAGCGAATCCGTCTGTTTCCGGCGCATTCGCTCAAATCTGGCCTTCAGCTGCAGATTCTCCTCTTTCTCAAGATCTCTGTCCTCCTCCAGCAGCCGCTTCACAGCCTCATTCACCTGCCGGAGAATATCCACATCCGCGTAAATATCCGCGAGCGCAAAATCCATCATTCCGCTCTGCCGGACTCCCAGAAGATCCCCAGGACCGCGCAGCTGCATATCCCGGTTTGCAATCTCAAAACCGTCGTTCGAATGGCTGAGTATATCCAGCCGTTCCCGAATCTGCTCCCCGTCCGCCGCATGGACAAAAATACAGTAAGACTGTGCGTCGCCGCGCCCGACACGTCCGCGGAGCTGATGAAGCTGGGCAAGACCGAACCGCTCTGAATTCTCCACCATCATGACCGTAGCGTTCGGTACGTTGACGCCGACCTCCACAACTGTAGTGGAGACAAGTACCTGTATCTCATTTTTCAGAAAGCGTTCCATAATACTGTTTTTCTCCGCCGGTTTCATTTTCCCGTGGAGATATTCCACGTGAATCCATGCCGGCAGCTCTTCTTCCAGCATCTGCGCATACTCAATTACATTTTCCGCCTCAACCGCTTCGCTTTCCTCCACCATCGGACAGATAATATATGCCTGATGCCCCATCGCGACCTGTTTCGCGATAAAACGGTATGCCGTTTTCCTGTAGCTGGTATCAACGACGCAGTTTTTGATCGGAAGCCGGTCGGCCGGCAGTTCATCGATAACGGAAAGTTCAAGATCCCCGTACAGAATAACGGCGAGCGTTCTCGGAATCGGCGTGGCGCTCATGACGATCGTGTGCGGCATCCTTCCTTTTCTGGCAAGAGCCTCCCTCTGCCGTACTCCGAAGCGATGCTGTTCATCGGTAATGACAAGAGCCAGATTCCTGTATTCCACCCGATCCTGAATCAGCGCGTGCGTCCCTACAATAATGGAAGCTTCCCCTTCCCTGATCTGCCTGTACGCTTCCCGCTTCTCTGCCGCCAGCATGGAGCCGGTCAGTATCACTGCTTTCCACGGCAGGTGATTCTGTTCAAGAATCTGACAAACCGTCTGATAATGCTGTATCGCGAGAACCTCGGTCGGGGCCATGAGCGCTCCCTGATAACCGTTTTCCGCTGTCATCAGCAGAGCCAGGACCGCAACAATTGTCTTTCCGGAGCCGACATCTCCCTGAATCAGCCGTGCCATCACTTCTTTTCCCTCCAGTTCCCTCCGGAGGGTTTCCCATACGTTTTTCTGCGCTCCTGTCAGCTCGTACGGCAGACTGCGGATCACGTCTTCCGGGCTTTGGGCAGGCTTCATGGAAAAACCGGTCCTGTCCTTTTCCCGATCCTGTCTGAGGCTTCTCAGATACAGCAGGAAAAAGAAAAACTCATCAAATACCAGTCTTTTTCTCGCGAGCGCAAGCGTTTCCTGGCTGTCCGGAAAATGTATCTGACGAACCGCAAAACCATACTCACACAGTCCGCAGCTGCGGCGTATCCATTCAGGCAGATATTCTTTCTTTTCCTCCAGAGCCAGAGCCTGAAGCATCGCTTTGGAAAGCATGTTTTTCGTCAGACCCTTCACAAGAGGGTACTGCGGGAGCATCCTCCCTGAAAGGGAGGCATATTGATCTTCCCTGAAAACTGCAGGCTGCTCCATGAGCAGCCTGTAATTTTTCTTCTTAATACGTCCCCGGAAAATATACAGCGCGCCGGCTTTCAAAGAATATCTCAGATACGGCATGTTATACCATGTAAGGCTCAGCTTTCCTGTCTCGTCACGGCAGGCCGCCGTCAGGATATTCATTGACCTGATATACCTTCCCGAGACACCTTCCTCCAGAACTGCCCTGACTGCGGCGCACTCTCCCTCTTCAATCCCGGATATCTGCTTCGGTTCCTGATAGAACTCATATCCGCGCGGATAGTATTCGAGCAGATCATCCACGGTATAGATCCCCGCTTTCTGAAACACCAGTTTTGTCTTCTCGCCGATCCCCTTGAGGGTTTCGATCTTCCGTTCGGCATTCATAGCTTTTACTCCACTGAAATAATGTAATAATAAATTGGCTGACCGCCGTAATTCAGTTCCACATCACAGTCCGGATAGCTGTTCTCAATCTTTTCCTTCAGATTTTCCGCTTCGTCTTCGCGCATGTCTTCCCCGTAATAGATACTGATCAGCTCCGTATCGTCATCCACCATCAGAGACACGGTCTCTTCCGCAACCGGATCAATATCATTGCCGACAGCGAGAATCGCGTGATCGCCGACTCCCATGATATCTCCGGCATGAATCACCTTGTCCTCAATGTGCGTATCGCGCACCGCGTAAGTAAGCTGCCCCGTCTTCACATGGCTGATTTCCTCTTCCATCATCTGCGCGTTCTCCTCGGGGCTTTTTTCCGCAACGTAGTTGATGACCGCCGTGATTCCCTGCGGAATCGTCGTCGTCGGGATCACGTAAATATTGCGGTCCTCCGTCATGGCCTTTGCCTGATTCGCGGCAAGAATGATATTCTTGTTGTTGGGAAGAATGAAAATATTTTTCGCGTTCACCTTCTCGATCGCGTTCAGCATGTCCTCCGTGCTCGGATTCATGGTCTGCCCGCCTTCGATCAGATAGTCCACGCCGAGATCCCGGAAAATGTCCGCAATGCCGTCTCCGATGGAAACCGAGATAAAGCCCGTCTCCTTTTCCGGTCCTTTCGCCTGACTCTCCTGCGCTGCCTTATCCTGTTCTTTCTGCTGCGCTGCAAGCTTCTCCGCGTCCTTGATCAGACGCTCATGATGCTCCTCGCGCATGTTGTCGATTTTCATCCTGGTCAGGGAACCGTAGGTCAGAGCGCGCTGGATCGCAAGGCCAGGATCATTTGTATGGACATGCACTTTTACAATATCGTCATCCGAGACGACAACGATCGAATCCCCGATTGACTCAAGGAATGCTTTAAACTCCCTCTCGGTGTCCTCCGTGTATTCTTTCTCCAGCATAATGATGAACTCAGTGCAGTATCCAAACCGGATATCCGCCTCAGAAAGCTGTTCCGTCCTGTCAGATTTCTCCTTGGAAGAAGACGGAGCTGCGGCCGGTTCGACAGAATAATCAATCTCTTTGCCGCAGAACGCGCCAAACGCGCCCTTCAGCACCTGGACGAGGCCCTGGCCGCCGGAATCGACCACCCCGGCTTCTTTCAGCACGGGAAGCATGTCCGGCGTATGCGCAAGTACTTCCTCCGCCCGGCTGATCACCTCGCGGAGCAGTTCCTCCATCCCGATCTCCGGATTCTCCTCAAGCAGCTTTGCAGCCCTTTCCGCCGCGCCCTTTGCCACCGTGAGAATCGTCCCTTCTTTCGGCTTCATAACAGCCTTGTAGGCCGTCTCCACCGCTTTCTGGAAGGAAGCTGCCAGCACGGAGGTCGTAATGACATCCACTTCCTTGATTGTCTTTGTAAAGCCTCTGAAAAGCTGCGACAGGATAACGCCTGAATTTCCCCGCGCACCGCGCAGGGAGCCTGATGAGATCGCCTTCTGAAGACGGTCCATCGTCATCTCCTCGATCGCGGCCACCTCCTTCGCGGCAGCCATGATCGTCATTGTCATATTCGTTCCGGTATCCCCATCGGGAACGGGGAAAACATTCAGTTCATTGATCCACTCTTTGTTTGCCTCAAGATTCTTCGCTCCCGCCAGAAACATTCTGGCACAGAGCGACGCGTCTATGGTATTTATACTCACTTACAGCTCCTCCTTAATCGATGACTCGTACGCTTTCTACAAACATGTTAATCTTCTCAACTTCCATTCCGGTAAATTCTTCCACACGATATTTTACACTGCTGAAGAGGTTATCCGCGACAGCCGAGATACTGACTCCATAGGATACGATGACATGAAAGTCGATCGTAATCTTATTGTCCTCAATCCGGACAGAAAGTCCTCTCTCAAGACTGTCCTTCCTCAGAAGCCTGACGAGTCCGTCCTTGACATTGACAATTGCCATCCCCACGATACCGAAGCATTCAACCGCAACGCTCCCCGCATAGGTGGCTATCACATTTGAATCAATGACGATCGAACCAAGCTTGTTTTCCATGCGTCCTTTCATATCTGAAACCTCCATTTATCTGCTTTTATACAAAATCTTTCCTGTACAGCCATGCCTATTCTACCAGAAATCCTCACAATTGCAAACAGGATTTTCAAGATTTGTGAAATATCGTCAGAAAAACGAAAATTCCGCTTGCAAAATGATACGGTATCTGTTAGAATACTCTTGCTGTGAGCCTATCGTGGTCGTAGGCTTAATACTTTTTAAGGAGGTGCGGTCGGTCATGGCTAAGTGCGCGATTTGTGATAAAGCTGTTCATTTCGGCAACAATGTAAGTCATTCTCATAGAAGGAGCAATAAAATCTGGAAAGCGAATGTCAAGCATGTCAAAGTTAAAGTAAACGGAGCTGCCAAAAGAATGTACGTTTGTACATCCTGCCTCAGATCCGGCAAAGTTGAACGAGCTTAATCTGAACTAACCCAGGAAAGTTATAAAGATTTCAGACAGGTTATCCCAAAAGGACAGCCTGTCTTTTTCTTTCCGCGGCGTTCCCGCTTTTCCATTTCAGCACAGAAACAGATTATACCCGATCAGCAGCAGAAATATCACAATCATAATCTGCAGAAAAATACTCTCAATGAACAGGGAGAACGCCATACCCGCCGCAATCCAGAACAAGGTATATCCAACCAGACGTTTCATAACCTACCCGTGACCCGTTTCTATTATTTTATGTCCCGCCCTCTCAAACCTTGATACAAACCGTAAATTTCCTCAGGTTTCATTTCGCGGACCATCGTGTCCGCCTGTGTTCAGAAGTTCTTCTCATCCTCCGAGACAGTATGGATCGCATCGTCCACTTTTTTCTCCTTTTCCGATTTTGTTTCCCCGTTTTTTCCAGGGACAAAACGGTTCACAATGTCCGGAACCATATCCAGAATTTTGGTCACACTGTCCTGATTCTTTATGTTGACCAGCCTGACGGATCCTTTCTGAATAACGAGGACTGCGCTCGGGGAAATTTTGCCTCCCATCCCGCCGCCGCCATAATTTTTCCGGTCCTCAGACTTGGCGCTGGCCGCCACGCCAAAGGTCACATCCACAAGCGGAAGTATGGTCGTATCTCCCACGGTGACCGCATCCCCGACGACTGTCTTGGTCGTAATAAAATTATCCATTCCTTTGAACAGGGATTCCACCGTCCCCTGAAAATTTTCAGCCATTTTTATTTCTCCTTTCTTCCATCAGGCTTTCTTTTCCTGGATTCAATGTGTGCGCGAACGGTAACGGTGAAATACTCTGCGCACTCTTTCATCACGAAACACATGCAGAACCGTACGGATCAGATGAACGGAACGTACATATCCCGTAAAAATCGCCTCTGTCTCAAATATTGTCTCATAAAAATCAGGCATAACCGAAAACTGGTCCGCCCGCGCCGGCAAAATCAGATAAATAACACCCGTCAGCCATCCGGTCAGCGCAGGATCCCCTGCTCCGAACCTGAGATATCCCCGGATACGGCGAGGCTTGTAATGACCCAGCAGATAAAGCGCCTCCCCATACAGGCTCCCAAAAATCTCTTTTATCTCATATTCCTCGATCATGCGGAAAAACGCGGAAGGTTTCTCATAGAATCTATGAAAAGTTTTTTTGATCTGCGCCGGCTTCTCCCGCAGAGAAAGAAGCTTCTTCCATAATGCTTTCATCTTTTTCTTAAGAGACGTCAGCCTGCCCGGGATCCTGCGCACAGCAGCAGAGCACCTGCGAAGCCATGAACGAAACGCACGGGGACGCGCCCCGGCACGACTTGTCCGCTCTGTTTTCTCCGGCTCCGGCGCCCTGTCTGGTTTTTGGGAGGCGGAGAAATGCTGTTTTTCTTTTAGCAGTTTCTGTTCTTTACACAAGGCTGGCCCCGCATCCGATGATCCTCTGGTATCTGACAGATCCGGCTTTTCATCTGACGGTTCATCATCCATGTGTTCATCCGTCCCGGAATGTGTCAGATCCCCTTCACCGTAATCTGGCAGTCTGCCGTTCCCATAACCTTCTCTTTCATGTACGGAAACACTTTCTTCCTCCGGACTTTTCTGTCCCTGTTCCCGAAACACGGATTCTTTTTGTCCCGATTTTTCCGTACGTCTGTGTCTGTCTTTCTTTGGCCTCTTTCCGTCAAAAAAAGGCAGCCGGATGCCAAAAAGCCGGATCAAAACCACCGGTTTTTCCTTCCGGCCGCCGGATACCGTGACGCTCACCATTCTCAGCATCCAGCTCAGTCCAATATTCAGCTGCTGCTTCTCTCCCTGTTTCACTGCCCCCACACGATACCGGACCGGGACAAGGAGCAGAGCAAGCAGTGTACAGAGAAGAATGACAAACAGCAGTCCGATCACAATGCCGGCAATTTTCAGTATTCCCAGAATGATATGTAGCATATTCTACTGATTACCTCTCTGTTTTTCAATCCCCGCTCAATGATTCAGTCTCAGACCAGTTTCTCTCCTTTTATCAGAGTCCGGTCCCGCGGTTACGGAAAACGCCCGATCCATCTTCCGCCTGCCGCGAATCCTCCGAAGAATGCGCCGTCTGCACGAAATTCTCCTGCATGGCAAACCAGACACGAAGATCTGCGCTCCCCGTCTCCCTCAGAACATCCTGTACCATCTCCGTCAGAAGTTCCCCGGCCTCTTCTCTTGAACCTGCAATCCCGACGACACGCACGTCCTCTGCCTTTCGATGCCAGAATTTCAGATTCCACGCCGGAACAAGTTCAAGCTGATTGATTTCCCCCTCAGGCAGCATGATCACCCAGATACCCGGAAGGCGCTTCCCTTCCTCCAGGCCGCGCATTAAAAACTCTTTCTTCTTTTTTACAGTTTTCCCAACATACAGCTTCTCATACCATTTCATGCCGGTTTTCCTTCTAAACATAAAGGGCCGATACACCTTTCTGAAATGCACCGGCCCTCTCAGCCAACGCTGCGCGAAACTCAGTAAGCACACACTCTCATTCCGCGATGCGACGCTAAAAATACTTCTTGCTCCCCCAGAGATTATTTTTTTTCAGAGTCAGATATTCGCTGTAAGCTTTCTCCAGTATCATTTTCTCATTGGAAAACTTCAGCAGATGGTATGCCTCATGAAATTTATAATACCCTGAATCCACAAAATACTCTTCCCGCTGTGGTTTGCTGTAATAACTGTCTGCCATCATCAGATACCAGTGAACGTCCTTTGCCACAGTGTCCTCCGGAATATTGAACGTATACTGGCTCTTCCCGACATATTTGATGATAGAAGCTCTGACTCCTGTTTCCTCCAGCACCTCTCTCGCTGCCGTATCCTTGAAATCTTCCCCTGCTTCCACAGTACCCTTGGGCAGAACCCAGCCTTCATACTTGTTCTTATAGCTCTTATAGAGAACAAGTATCTTTCCTCTGAATATTACCACACCGCCACAGCTTGTTGCCTCAATCATCGCAATTCCTCCTGCTATGCGTTGTGCCAAAAATGACTGAGATCAGTATAACTCTTTTTTTTCAATCACGCAAGAGCTATATTTTCAGACACCGTAATAGGTCCGGAAGATCTGCGCGGCAATCGGAACCGCCGTATCGCTTCCCGTACCGCCATTTTCCGCGATGACCGCAACCACCAGATCCGGATCTTCCACGTTGGAAAAGCCGATAAACCAGGAATGCGTTCCCTCTTCTCCGTTCAGCACGAATTCAGCGGATCCCGTCTTTCCTGCAGCTGTAAATCCATAGCCGCCAAGCGCCGTCGCCGTACCGGCCGTAACTGTCTCCGTCATAAATTCCTTCAGGATCCTTGCTTCCTCCGTCGTCATCAGGCGCTTATAGGAAGAAGGTTTCGTCGTGGATACCGGATCTCCGTCGTACGTTTCCATATGATCGACCATATAGGGACGCATCATGATCCCGCCATTGGCGACTGTCGCCGCTACCAGCGCCATATGGAGAGGTGTAACCAAGGTACTTCCCTGCCCGATCGCCGTCATCATCCTCTCGCCGTAGGAGGCATTCTCCTCCAGAGTAAATTTTGACGTACTGTGCATCAATGTCGTCGGCAGGGCTTTGTTAAACAGAAATTCCTCACAAAGTGAATGGAAATCACCACTGTCCAGCTCCAGGCCTATGGAGGCAAACGCAGTATTGCAGGAGTGTGACAGGGCCGCCTTCAGGTCCTCCACGCCATGCACCGTATGATTATAACAGCTGATTGTCACACCTTCTTTTGTGAGTTCCGAAGTACACTCATAAGAAAAGTTCTGGTATGCGCCCGGTTTCTGTCTCATATAGGAAAGCGCGGTCAGTATCTTGAATATGGAACCCGGAGGATACAGGCCCTGCGTCGCGCGGTTCAAAAGGACGCTGCTTGACTCATCGCTGATCAGATCCTCCCACAGCTCTCCGATCCGGTTCGGATCGTAATCCGGCTTGGAAACCATGGCAAGAATCTTCCCCGTATCAGGTTCAAGCGCCACTATAGCGCCGTTATAGCCGCCAAGCGCCTGATATGCCGTATTCTGCAGGGAATAGTTCAGCGTCGTGACAAGAGTGTCGCCGCGCGCCTTCTGCTCCTTTGATTCATCCCGGATCTGCGTCAGGATCGATGCGTGGGAAGAAAGGAGATCCGAATTATACGCCGACTCAATTCCCGATTTTCCGTTGGTCGCATAGCCCACGGCATGCGCGAACATATTATAGCAGGGGTATACTCTCGTCTCTGTTCCGTCATCCGCCACCTGCGTCTCAGCGAGCACCGTCCCGTCTGCGGACATGATCGATCCCCGGATATATTTGTCCATATTGACATCATGCTTCGTGTTGTAGACATTGGAATTGAGCGAGTCAACCTTCCAGATATTCAGGTAGACAAGATAGCCGACCAGAATGATAAACAGAAACACAAAGGTATACGTGACAATGCCTAGTTCCGTATTGCGCGTTCCGATCTCCGGATTATCCTGATCAAACCGTATTTCCCGTGTCCTGATCTTTTTGGCGGACTGATTATTTCTTTTTCCGTCGGTTCCGTTTCTGTTTCCCGTAGCCATCTGCTCTTTCACCTCCCTGGCCGCTGTAATTTTCCTCATATCCGCCGGACTCCCAGCCCGGATCTGCGTAATTTCCTCCGCGGCCGTATGCGTCATAGCCGTCCGGCCCGCCATAACCGCCATATGGATCCTGGCTTCCATAGGAAGGAGGATAGCTGTCCGGTCCCCCGTATCCGTCATAAGGACCGCCATAACCGCCGTAGCCGCCATAAGCATCCGGCCCCGCATAACCGCCCTGCGGATCATAGCCGTCGTATCCGCTGTAACCGCCGTACGGATCCTGATCTCCGTATGTCACCCCATTTTGCGGATATTCGTAATCCGAATCATAATCTTCGTACGGATCCTGTCCGTCGGCGGGCGCGGACTGTTTTTTTTCCTCATCCCGCTGCAGCATATAAAGTCCCTGTACAACAGCGAACATGATCAGCGTGCTCAAAGCGGAGCTTCCTCCGTAGCTCACCAGAGGCAGCGTCACCCCCGTCAGAGGAATCAGCTTGATCCCTCCCCCGATCGTCAGGAAAACCTGCGTCGCGTAGGTCGCTCCAAGCCCCACTGCAACCAGCCGGTAAAAACGATTGGTCAGCTGCATTGCAATATTGACAAACATGATAAAACAGCTCATACATACAAGGATCAGACAGATGCCGAAAATGCTGCCGAGTTCTTCCGCAATCGCCGAGAACATGAAATCCTGCTCCACAATCGAGATCGCAGTCGGCGATCCCTGATACAGCCCCGTGCCAAACCAGGTGCCGGCAGCAATGCTGAACAGGGACTGGCTGATCTGATAGCCGTTGACATAGTAATCCTCAAACGGGTCCCGCCACGCTTCGACACGAACGCGGACATGCCCGAACATAAAATACGCCCCCACCGCCGCCAGAGAGCCTGAGAGTATACCGGCCAGCACCAGAAACGGATTCTTCGTCGCCACAAACAGAACGACGAGATACGTAACGAAAAAGATCAGTGCGCTTCCGAGATCCTTCGACACGACAAGAATCAGCACATGCACCGCCGCCAGCGCCGTCGCGATCACGACGCGCCTGAACTCCCTGGCATTTGACAGCAGGCCGGCGATCGCAAACACGTAGATAATCTTGACAAACTCCGAAGGCTGTATGGATACAGGTCCGATATTAAAAGATATCTTTGCGCCGTAGGTCGACCTCGCCATAATCGCGACAAGAGCAAGAAGCCCGATCCCTGCCATCGTGTAAAACCAGTACATTTTTGTGATAAACCGGAGTTTGCGGATGATGATCGGTATGACCAGCGCAACCACTGTGGAAAGCACGACAATCTTAAACTGTTTTACCGACTTGTCATAAGAAATCCGGGTGATCATGATAAATCCGATCGTGATCAGCATGCACATGTTGTTGATCAGAAGCCTTGACGCGAGCGGATAAAGATTCCGGAACAGGACAAGCGTAGCGACAAGATAGATCACCTGGGAGCCGTAAAAAAACAGCACCATCACATCGCCCATTTCAAGATAAAGCACAGTAAACGCAACAAAATGCATAAAAAACATCAATGTGTTCTGGCGCAGAAACACAAAATTCCGGTCGTCCTCCTCTCTTTTGGAAAAAACCGTAAAACACTGAAACGTGTACAGCGCCATCAGAATTATAATCAGATATTTTGATACCTGAATAATCAGATTCGACATAACTCTACTCCACTCCCCTTCTGAAGTGCCCTCTTGTCCCCGGCACGGCGCTGCGCGCCATCCGGTCCCCTGACAAAAATTCACCGTATTCTGAAAGTACATTGCGGACTTCCTCCGCCGTCTCCACAGTAAAAGAAAGGCGCAGATGTGACGGCCGAAGCCTCCCGATCTCTTCCCCGCAGGACAGCAGATTCAGAGGCACGGAATTGTAAATAACATTGCAGCACTCCTGACATCTTGTCCGGACAGGAAACCACATCCGCTTTCTGTCCTTCAGAAACAGTACCGACGGAATCTCCGTGCATCCGGAAAGATTCTTTCTCAGACACTGTGCCGTGAACATCAGAGGAATTCTTCCGTACACGATCATCTCTCTGTCCCGGCATCCCAGATTTCCAAGCTCAGCTGCATTCAGTTCCGCCGGCAGTGTGAGCCTGTCCGCACCGTTCTGTTCAAGGAAACCTGCGGCCTCTTTATTATAAGCGTACAATCCTTCCTCCGCCACTACGGGCTGGCTGTATCCTTCATATTGAAGAAACGCAAACGCATCCACCGTCCGCACCAGAAACCCATCCGCACAGGCGAGAATCCGGCGCATTCCAGGATCCTGATAGATTCTGCGCAAACCGCTCCTGAAAATCGGAGGCATCTGCAAAAAGCATTTGCACCCGGCCTTCTGCACCCGGCGGATCAGCATTTTTGACCGTTCCTCATCTGGCTTCCTGCCTTTTCGGGGCAAGAAAAACTGTGCGTCCAGATAAACAGTATCCACGGACAGAACTCCGGAAACTGCCTTCTTCAGAACTTCTTCGAGCTGCTCCATTTCCTGAACGGACACCGTAAGTCTGAAATCCCCGTCACTGACTGCGTTTCCATGATCCTCACGTGTTTGAAAGTCCTGCCGCGGCATTTCCCGCTTTCCCGCCGACACTATTTTTTCCTCCAGATGAACGAGGGCGTCTCTTCTGAGCTGATTTAACACCTGCAGAGGGAAGAACACTTCATCCTCCATCCGAATTTCAATCTTATCAAAAACAAACGGCGAATCCCCGGTCTTTTTCAGCTGCCGCAAAATCGTTTCCCGTGTGACAGGCTGCCGAAGAGCCTTTTCCGCAATACTGCCCGCTTCCGTCACCTTAAAAACCCCGCAGATTACTTCCAGTATAACAGGTTTATCCGGCGAAATAATTAAGACACCATTAATTTTTTCTTTACATTCCGTGAGCAGGAACGTCTCGTTTATGGATTTCAGAAGCGCCTCATTGCGCGTACGGAAAAGCTTCCGTCCGTCTTTCAATCCCGAAAAGGAGGCTGGGAGCTGAAAGATACCGTCTTTTTCAATATTCTCCCGTATGGTAATCTCAGGGCCTTTTTGTCCCGGCGTATCCGGAACCGCCTCAAGGATATCCCCCTTCGAAAGCCGGCAGACCGTCCTTGCCTGGATGCGGTTCCCCTTTTTCTGAATTTCAGCAACGTCGCTCCCCTGATGATTCGGCCTGCGCATCGTCATCATGGAAGGCCCGTTCCTTCTGTGATAATAACCCTGCGTAAAACCGCCACGGCTGTACAGATCCAGCAGAATCCGTCTGTCCTCCTCCAATATATGGATTTTCTCTCCGGAAAGACACCGGTCAAGATACTTTCTGTAAACACTGACGACCCCGGCCGTATATTCCGGACGCTTCATGCGCCCTTCAATCTTCAAAGAAGCAATCCCCGCATCCACAAGCTCAGGCAGCAGTCCGACGGCACACATATCTTTCAGACTCATCAAATGCTGTGTCTGCCCGAGTTGTCTCCTTTCCTCATCATACAGACTGTACTGCAGACGGCAGGGCTGCGCACAACGGCCGCGGTTTCCGCTGCGTCCTCCGATCATGCTGCTGAAAAGACACTGCCCTGAGTAGGAATAGCACATGGCGCCATGCACAAATGTCTCAACCTCAAGTCCAGTCTCCGATATGATCTCCCGCACCTCATCGAGAGAAAGCTCCCTTGCCGTCACAATACGGCTGACCCCCTGTTCACCAAGGAATCTCGCACCATCCACCCCCGTTACTGTCATCTGCGTGCTGGCGTGAACCGGAAGAAGCGGAAAATTTCTTTTCAGAAAACACAGGACCCCAAAATCCTGCACGATCACGCCGTCCAGTCCCTCCTTGTAACAGGGAAGCATGTATTTATATAATTCTTCCTCAAGCTCTCGCTCCTTGAGCAGAGTATTTACAGTCAGATACACTTTTCTTTTTCTCACGTGGCAGTAATCAATTCCACGCAGAAGCAGTTCCTCCCCGGGATTATCCGCATAAGCGCGCGCGCCGAAACGGCTTCCGCCGATATAGACTGCATCTGCCCCTGCATTTACCGCCGCTTTCAGACTGTCATAAGATCCTGCCGGCGCAAGTAATTCCATCCTGTTCCCCCCCTGTGTAATCAAATATGGCCACCATAAATGAAAGCTGCAAAAATCTCCATAGTCTCCTCCGCCGTAGCAAAAGTATATGCAGATCTCTGCAGCTGCCGCTCCTCTTTTCTTATTTCAGATTCTTCAACCGGGACTCCATCTGAATGATCTTCTTCTGATCTTCCAGTGTCCTGTCCTGCAAAGCAGAATTTTCCTTTTCCATATTTTCCAGCCGCATCTGCGCAGTGATCAGATCATGTTTCCGCTCATAAATTTCCCGGTCCTTGGCCGAAAGTTCCTGTTCCAGCTCCTCGATCCGCCCTCGTGCTTTAAAATAATCGTCAGCAATGTTCAGGTTCAGAAGAATCCCCCTCATCTCCTGATTCATCCTGCTGTAACCGTCGGCATTTTTAAATTCCGAAACCTTTGCATTCAGATAAGCAGCTACGCGCTGGAGGTATTCCTCACTCTCGTATCCGCTGAGCGTATATATTTTTCCGGCGATAATCACCTGGGTTTTGTTCTTTGATGACATAGCGATCCGCCTTTCCAATTAAATTTTCATGCCCGCGCCGCGGACACTGTCATGAATGAAAGCCCGCGGATTGCTCCGCCGCTTTGCGGCTTTCAAGATAAAATCAATGATATATTCATTATAAACAACTTTGGGAGAATTACAACAAAAATTTTATCCGCATTTAACCACTCTTTCCAGAAGAAAAAGCTTCCGTGACGGAAGCTTCTCTCAGACTGAAATAACTGTAAAAACACCTTTTTACTCTTTTTGGGATTTTCTCTCCAGACCAAGATGCTCATACGCCAGATCCGATGCCATCCTCCCTTTCGGCGTGCGGTTCATAAAGCCTTTCTTGATCAGGTACGGTTCGTACACATCCACAATCGTGCCGGAATCTTCCCCGATCGACGCGGCAAGCGTATCCAGACCGACAGGACCTCCGCCGAATTTTTCAATGATAGTTCTGAGGATCTTTCTGTCCACCAGATCCAGGCCGTATTTGTCCACCTCAAGCAGGTCAAGCGCCTCCCCCGCGATTGCGGATGTGATATCTCCCTGATAGCGCACCTGGGCATAGTCCCTGACCCTTTTCAGCATCCGGTTTGCGAGGCGCGGCGTTCCTCTTGATCTCCGGGCAATCTCCAGAGCTCCTCTGGCGTCGATCTGAACGCCCAACACGGAAGCCGAACGGGTAATGATTATCTGAAGCTCCTTTTCCGTATAATAGTCAAGATGCTGCACAACGCCGAAGCGGTCACGCAGAGGCGCTGTCAGAAGTCCTGCTCTCGTCGTCGCCCCGACCAGCGTAAACTTTGGAAGATCCAGCCGGATCGAACGGGCGGCCGAACCCTTTCCGATCATAATATCAATCGCGAAATCTTCCATGGCCGGATACAGCACTTCCTCCACCTGATGGTTCAGCCTGTGGATCTCGTCGACAAACAGGACGTCACCCTCCTGCAGATTATTCAGGACAGCAGCCATCTCCCCCGGCTTCTCGATGGCAGGGCCGGAAGTGATCTTGATGTTGACATCCATCTCATTCGCGATGATCCCGGCCAGCGTTGTCTTTCCAAGTCCCGGAGGGCCGTAAAACAAGACATGATCCAGGATATCCTTGCGCTGTCTGGCTGCCTCGATAAAGATCCGAAGCGTATTTTTTGTCTTTTCCTGTCCAATGTATTCATCCAGTCTCTGCGGCCTGAGCCCCGGCTCCAGCCGGGAGTCCTCTTCCGTGACGTCTGTAGTGATAATTCTCTTCGCCATAAATTCTCCTGTTCTTTAATTTATAGGGAACGACAAAACGATTTTCGTTTTGCTCGTTCCCTGCGCCGAATTTGCGCCGCTCAGGCGGCATTTTTCCGCTTCAAATTCGTGCGCATCTCCACTCCATTTGCGCACGGGTCCCGCTCAACTGGCAAAAGACGTCACAGGAGTTTCTTCAGGGCCAGCTTCAGAATCTTTTCCACATCCATATCCTCTGATATCTCGACCTGACGCACTGCCCTCAGAGAGTCACTGTTCGAATAGCCCAAAGATACGAGAGCCTGCACGGCCTCTTCCTGTGCAGAATTGTCCGCCTGTGAGTTCTTCAGTTTCTTCTCAAACGCTTCATCAAGACTGAATTTATCCTTCAGCTCAAGAATTATCTTTCTGGCTGTCTTGCTTCCGATCCCGGGGGCCTTTCCCAGCGCTTTTATATCATCGGAAAGGATGGCAAACCGGATATCGTCCACCGTCAGAACAGACAGAATCCCCAGCGCCGCTTTCGGGCCGATCCCGTTTACTGAGATCAATAATTTAAAAACGCTGAGATCATCCAGGGAACGGAATCCGTAAAGCTGAAACGTATCCTCCCTGACGCTCAGATAAGTGTAGATCTTAACTGTTTCTCCCATCTCAGGAAGTCCAAGCGTATCCATTGCGGGGACAGCTATCTGATACCCGATCCCGTTGACGTCCAGAATCAGGCTGCCGTCCGCTATTTCTTCTACGGTCCCTTTTAAATATGCAAACATCGTTATTCTCCTGCTTTCCTTTGTTTTTAAAGTCCCGGCACGGGGCAGTTCTGCTTTGGCAGACTTTTTGGCCACATCAGAATGCGCGACGCATCCGGCTGGCTCATGCAGGCATAACTTGCCTTATTTTGTCTTTTTGTAAAACAGATCCGATGGAAGCCGCCGGAATACCTCCCGGCTGACTATGCCGATCAGCGTTCCTGTCACAAGACCGGAAATCAAAAGCACCGGCAGATAGTACAGCAGGTTCAGATTTTCCACCAGAAGCATGGCGATCACAAGCTGCGCAATGTTGTGGGACACACCTCCGGCCATGCTCACCCCGATCATCGAGAAACCTGCAAATCTTTTGGCAAGATACATGACCAGAAAGCTGAACAGCCCTCCCGCCAGACTGTACAATATGGCAAAAAGGTTGCCGAACAGAAAACCTGACAGCAGGATTCTCGTTACCGAAAGCATAAGCGCCGTGGGAGGGTCCGCAAAATACAGCATCACCAGCGTCATGCTGTTCGCAAGCCCCGGCTTCACGCCTGGTATTCCATAAAACAAAGGGAGCATTGACTCAATATAACTCAATATCAGTGCGAGCGAAGTGAAAATTCCAAAATAAGCAGCTTTCTTTTTCATAATTTCTCTTTCTGTTTGTTTTTCATCTGATGTGTCATGGAAACAAATTGTATCTGGCAGATGCAGAAGACACTGTTAGATATTTTAGCACAAAAAAAAGGCAAAATCAATCATATGTTCGATTTTGCAGCGGTGAAGAATAAAATCGGTTACTGTTCACACGTCGGCTTGAAAGGAAGGAACCGATGGGGTAGACTGGAGACAGTCGAAAGCCGTCGGTTCTT
>CANQAR010000073.1 GCA_947588845.1 uncultured Lachnospiraceae bacterium | reverse complement strand
TCAACGCCGAGCATGCTTGCCGCGGTCGTCGGGCCCGGTGTCGGGGGAACCAGACAGTGTGTCAGCTGAAGGCCTGCTGCCATTGCAAGCGCAAGACCAACGATGGATTTGCCGGTAACTTTGGAAATAGCCTTGCACAGAGGTGCAAAGATAACGATCGCGGAATCCGCGAATACCGGGATGGCGATGAACCAGCCTGTGATTGCCAGAGCCCACTCTTCTTTCTTCTTGCCGACGGCGCGGATAAAGGAATAAGCCATCTGCTCCGCCGCACCGGATTCCTCGAGGATACCGCCCATCATGACGCCGAGGCCGATGATGATACCGGTACTCTTCAATGTGCTTCCAAAACCATCCTGGATGGCGTTTACGATACCTGTGATCGTCTCTCCCGCCTCATTTGTGGCATCTACGAGAGGCATTCCGCCGATGATGCCGGTGATTGCCGCCGCAACCATCAGGGCGATGAATGTATGGACTTTCGTCTTGGAGACAAGGACGATCATGATTGCGATACCAATGATCAGACCAAGCAGCATTCTTGTAGATTCATCCATTGTATGTTTTCTCCTTTTCTAAGATTGTGGAAACCGCGGAACCGCAGGATGCCGGACATCTGGGAGAACGTTTATCCGGTCCGGACAGCTCTGCCGGCAGCGGCAGGATCCGGAAGCGGTTCCCGGACTTTTTATGTTGCGATGTTGGAGCCAAAGGGTATTTTGTCCCCATAACTCTGCAGATTTCTCCGCATTTCAGATTCCTCTGTCCCTTATCTTACCAGGCACGGCTTCTTGTTGTCGAACTTCCAGCCCGGAATCAGATACTGCATTCCGATCGCGTCGTCTCTTGCGCCGAGGCAGTTGTCCATATAAAGCTTATGCGCCTTCATAACCTGATCACGGTCAACCTCGATGCCGAGTCCGCCCTTCTTCGGAAGATCGATGCATCCGTCCACGATCTGCATCGGCTCTTTCGTCAGGCGCTCTCTGCCTTCCTGCCAGATCCAGTGCGTATCGATACCGTTCATCTTGCCCGGGATCGCCGCCGCGCACTGTACGACCATTGCGAGGGAAATGTCAAAGTGGTTGTTGGAATGGCAGCCCCACATCATACCGAAATCATTGCACATCTGGCCTACGCGGACAGAGCCGTTCATCGTCCAGAAATGCGGGTCAGCAAGCGGAATATCCACGCTGTGCAGAGCCAGGCAGTGGTACATCTGTCTCCAGTCGGTGTTGATCATGTTCGTAGCGGTCGGCATGCCTGTCTCGCGCTTGAACTCAGCCATGATCTCTCTGCCGGAGAAGCCGTTCTCAGCGCCGCACGGATCCTCGCAGTACGCAAGGCATTCCTTGAGCATCGGAGCCACCTCAAGAGCTTCTGCAAGACTCCAGCAGCCGTTCGGGTCAAGGTCAACGCGGGCATTCGGGAACTCTTTCTTGATCGCCTGTACAGCCTTGACTTCTTCCTTCGGAGGCAGAACGCCGCCCTTGAGCTTGAAGTCAACAAAACCATATTTCTCATGCGTAGCCTTTGCCAAAGCCACGATCGCTTCCGGAGTCAGAGCCTCCTCATGACGCAGACGATACCAGTCGCAGTCGCTGTCCGGCTCTTCCTCATACGGAAGGTCTGTCTTCTTGCGGTCGCCTACATAGAACAGGTAGCTGAGGAACTGTACGCGCTCTCTCTGGATGCCGTCGCCCATCAGAGCCGCAGCCGGAACCTCGAGGAATTTTCCGAGCAGGTCAAGCAGCGGAGCCTCGATCGCCGTCACTACATGTACGCCGGTACGAAGGTCAAAGGTCTGAAGACCGCGGACGTCATCCTTAATGTTTGCGTCAAGCCATGCGCGGACCTTGTTCAGAGTCTGCTTGTAGTCCGCGGTGCTCGTTCCGATCACAAGATCTTTCACGTCTTCAAGGGCCTTCGTAATCTTCTGGCCGCCCGGCACCTCGCCTACGCCCTCCACACCGTTGGAGTCAGTGAGGATTACGATATTTCTCGTGAAATACGGTGCGTGCGCTCCTGACAGGTTCAGCTCCATGCAGTCATGTCCTGCAACCGGATAAACCTCCATCTTGGTAATTGTTGGAATCATCAGTTTCTCCTCCTTTTTTATGTAAATTTTATTACTTACTCTGGTTTCTTCACCGTCACGTTGGAAATCTTCTCAAAATACTTCACCAGCGCGCTGTGATCTTCCGCTGCGCATCCTTCGTTCTTGAGTGCCTGCATCATCTCCATCACCTGAGCCGTGAACGGAAGAGACGTATTGGTCGCGTGAGCCGCGTTCAGCGCGTTGCCTAGATCCTTGATGTGAAGCTCAATGCGGAAGCCCGGCTTGAAATTGCGGTCCATCATCATCGATGCTTTTGCGTCAAGCACAGTGGAACCTGCAAGGCCGCCGCGAATCGCCTGATATACGAGTTCCGGATCTGCGCCGTTCTTGACGGCCAGCGTCATGGCCTCGGATACAGCCGCGATGTTGATCGCAACGATTACCTGATTCGCAAGTTTCGCAACGTTTCCTGAGCCAAGCGGTCCAACGTATACAACGGAACCTGCCATTGCCATCAGCAGATCATAGTATTTATCAAAATTCTCTTTCGTGCCGCCGACCATAACAGAAAGCGTGCCGTCGATGGCCTTCGGCTCTCCGCCGCTGACCGGTGCGTCCAGCATCTCGATGCCCTTCTTTGCCAGCTCTGCTCCGATCGCCTTGCTCTCCACCGGATCAATCGAACTCATATCAATCACAACCGTGCCCGGCTCAGCCGTCTCGGCGATGCCGTTCTTTCCGAGGCAGGCCTCGCGCACATGCGGGGAATTCGGCAGCATTGTGATGATCACCTTGCACTGGCTTGCCACATCCGCGGGAGAGGTTCCCCTGATGGCTCCCATCTCAACAAGCTCGTCCGCTTTCGCCTGGCTCCTGTTGTAGACTACCAATTCATACCCTGCCTTCACCAGATTCTTGCTCATCGGCTTACCCATGATGCCCAGTCCAATGAATCCAATTTTCATGATTTGTCTCCTCCTTTTTTGCGCTCACGCGCTTTTTATAAACTGATTATATTTTAACGAAAAATTAAAAACCATTGACAAAACATCCAAGATAAAAAATCCATTTTGTTGCATGATTACTATTTTTTCATTATTTGCATTTTTAATTTCAATCATTGAATTTTTAATTTCAGGTATTGGAAATTTCGATAGGGATTATTTAAAAAAATGATATATGCAGAAATGTTTTTGCAATGTTTATTACATATATTGAAATGCTGTTAAATTACTAAAAATCTGTGCCCCAAAAATGGGGCACTTTTACATATTGACAAATTTTTAACTATATTTTGCCTCCACCCCGTACTTCTTCATCCTTCTCCAGAGCGTCGTCGTGCTGATTCCAAGCTCCTTCGCAACCAGCGAACGGCTCCCGTGATGTTTTTCGAGCAGCTCATTGAGTTCATCCGCTTCCGGGGAATGGTAGACTACAACCTGTCTCTGACCGCCCTGCTCCCGGATATGCGGATACAGGGAATCATACGTCTTCTGTATATACACCTCGTCGATGCTCCGTCTGTCTGCGGCGAGGACCAGCCTTTCGCAGAAGACCTGGAGCTGCAGGATATTTCCGCTCCATACAAGATTCTGAATCTTTTCGAGCGCTCCCTGCGTCGGTACAAGATATTTGTTGTACTTCTTGGAATACTGCTTGAAAAATTTTTTAAAATAATAGAGAAGGTCTTCCGGCCTCTCTTTCAGCGGCGGAAGATCAAGCATCAGGCCCTGCAGAACATAATACAGCTTCTCGCTGAAGTCTCCCTGCTCCACAAGATAGCGCAGATTCATCTTCGAGACGCCGATCACACGCACATCCAGTTCCTCGATCGCCTGAATGTCCGTCCGCGTCGTGTTATCCGGCGCAAGCATCCGCAGAAGATGGTGCTGCACCTGCCGGTTCATGCTCTCGATCCCCATAAGAAACATGGTTCCCTGATTTGCCCGGATGGCGGCCGCGCGCCGGCTGGTCTCCGCATCCCCACTCTTCCGGCTGTCCCCGAAAATCAGCTCCATCTGGCGTTCCGGCTCCACCGCATACAGGTTGACGCTGACGAACGGGCCGGACCTGCGGTTGCTGTTGTTGTGGATCGCCTCGGCAAACTGGGCATACTCCGTCCCCTCCTGACTGTAGATCAGCACAGGCCGGTCTGAGAGGGCATACTTTTCCGCCATCTCGATCTGAATCTTCATGCTCTCGTTTTCCGTATGAATATTTTTAAACGTCGTCCGCGCGATAAAACGGTTCAGGTACATATCCCTCTTCGCGGCGCTGCTTCTGCGCATGCTCTCGCTGATCTTCTGCAGCGACAGAATCGCCCCCGTGATGTGCTCGTCATACTGGATCGGGGCGACCAGAAGAATCCAGGCCTGCTGCCGCAGATTCACTGAGATCGTATAGCTGTCCCTCCGGCCGCCAAGCACGTCCCAAATCGCTTTCCGGTCAAAATCCGGAAAAATATCCATGACAGGAAGGCCGACCACATCCTCGAGATTTTTTCCGATCAGATTTTCCACCAGCTTGTTGATCACCGTGATATTTCCCTCATTGTTGATTTTAATGATGCCGTTGAACGAGGTATCCAGCACCGTCTCAAACTGCGCAGCGCTCTGCTTTTCCGCTTCCATCGCGTAGCCGATCCGCTCCGCCTCCTGGATCGCCTCCAGAACAGATTCCCTCGAAGAGCGGTAGATCAGCGTCGGATAACCCATACGCTCCGCTTCCTCGCAGACCACTTCCCCGCCGATCACAAGATCAATTCCGATCCCTGCCAGTTCGCGCAGCATGTGGGGACCTTCCTCTGCCCGCTCAATATACCGGATTATCAGTTTTACATCAAACAGTTCCTCCATGTATGTCATGTCGCTCAGCATGTTCTGAAAGACGACCAGACCGACCCTCGGACATTCCTTTTTTGTCATGACCTTCGCCTTTTTTAAAAGAAGGCCGATTTCCTGCGCGTGAAAACGTACTTCCACCACAGGAATCTTCGTATTGCGCTTGATCAGCATAGCCTGATACCCCCTGCACACAAGGATATCCGCTCCCGCCTCGATCGCCTCTCTTGCCTCCTGCACGGCGCTGACTGTCTGAATCGTTTTTATATAAACAACCTTGAGGTTTCTCTCTTCGATAATTTTTCCCGCCATCTGTGTCATTTCCTCATGCGGGAACAGCACTCCAAGCTTCGCCATATCCAACCTCCATGCCGCGGCGCAAAACGCCGTCATAAAACCCATCTCTTTCGTCTGCCGCAGTTATAAGACCGTTACTGCCTCGCTTCCTGTGACGCATGAACATAACCAGACGCACAAAAGTACTGTTTTTACAGCCTCTCGCACTTTCAGTTCCCAAGACTTCTGCGCATCTTTCACAGAAATCACCATGTGGGACGGTATGCGTGTGAACTGCAGCATAAAACCCTCTGCAGGGCTGATTTTTTATCATTATAGTGAAGACTTCGATTTTTTTCTATAGACCATCTACCCAACGAGTTTTCCCTTTTTTTATTATTTTCATCTATGCTTTCATTTTATGAAATTTATATTTCATATATATTTCTATATCATTCTTTTCATTTCATCAAGCCCCAAGGTTTTGTTTTTAATGAAATATTGTGAAATATATAACGCATTACATCTTTCACTTTTCGAACAATTATGCAGTTCGCCGTTTTATCATGTTCATTCTTGTAATTTTTATCAATTTACAACAGACATATTCCGATTTTATATTTATTACAATTCTTTTTTCCGAAAGGAGGCATTACTTTGAAACCATTAATCATTAAAATCAGCGACCGCGACAACGTCGCCGTAGCCGTCCAGGATCTTCCGGCCGGCACGGAGGTTCTTCCCGGCATCGTGACGCAGGACGCGATTCCTCAGGCGCACAAGATTGCTCTCACGGATATCCCGGCCGGGGCAGATATCATCCGCTACGGAGTCACGCTCGGCTACGCGAAGGACCCAATCAAAACAGGACAGTGGATCAACGAGCATATGCTCGATCTCCCGGAAAGCCCTTCCGTCGAGAATCTCCCCTACGGGACGAATCTCAAACCGATGGAGGAACTGCCGGATCCACCGCGAAAGACATGGATGGGATACCGCAACAAGACAGGTCCCGCAGGTACGCGCAACCTGCTCGGCATCGTGACGACCGTACAGTGTGCGGCCGGCGTTCTGAAAGTCGCCGTGGAGCAGATAAAGAAAGAGCTTCTGCCGAAATATCCGAATGTGGACGGCGTCGTCGCCGTGACGCACCCGTACGGCTGCGGCGTCGCGATCAACGCGCCTCTCGCCCCGATCCCGATCCGGGCGATCACGAACGTGATCCGTCATCCGAACTTCGGCGGAGAAATCATGGTCGTGGGCCTTGGCTGCGAGAAGCTGACATACGACCGCGTACTTCCGCCGGAGGACATCACGCCGGAGAACGTCCTGACGCTGCAGGACTGGCCGGGACATGACGCGATGATGCAGGCGATCATGGATATGGCAGAAAAGAAACTGAAAAAACTGAATGAGAGAAAGCGGGAAGAACTTCCGCTCAGCGAACTTCTGATCGGCATGCAGTGCGGCGGAAGCGACGCGTTCAGCGGAATCACCGCGAACCCAAGCGCCGGATATGCCGCGGATATGCTCGTCAAAGGCGGCGCGACCGTGATGTTCAGTGAGGTTACAGAAGTGCGCGACGGCGTGCAGATGCTCGCCGCGAGATGTCCGGACGCTCACACGAGGGACCGTCTGGCGCAGGAAATGAAATGGTATGACGATTATCTGGACGCAGGCGGAGTCGACCGCGACGCCAACCCGACTCCCGGCAACAAGAAAGGCGGCCTCGCGAATATTGTTGAGAAGGCGATGGGTTCCATCGCGAAATCCGGGACAAGCCAGATCGTGGAAGTCTTAAGCCCCGCCGAAAAACCGACGAAGCACGGCCTGATCTACGCGGCGACGCCGGCCAGCGACATTGTCTGCGGTCCCTGCCAGGTCGCGAGTGGCATCGGCCTTCAGGTCTTTATAACCGGACGCGGCACCCCGTACGGACTGGACATCAGCCCCGTCATCAAAGTCTGCAGCCGCAATGAGCTTAAGGCGCACTGGTTTGACATGATCGACATCTCCGCCGGCGCGGTAGCGACCGGAGAAGCTACGATCGCCGACGTCGGAACCGAGATCTTCAATATGATCCTCGACGTCGCAAGCGGAGTGAAAGCCCCGTACAGCGACCAGTACGGCTTCCACAACGACATGTGCATCTTTAATCCGGCGCCGATTACGTGATTAAAATTCTATTGTGCGGCATGGCGGCACTCTTTAAATCTAAGCAAAAATCCTGATATAAAGTCTCATTGTCTGTCAGATAATTCCATTACTCTATATCAGGATTTTCTGTGTGTATCAGCTTTTAAAAAATAATCTACGTTTTACCACAGCAGACGACAAAAATATCTGATGTCTGCTATTTCGGCTGCTGCTCTTGCCGGACTGCCGGGCAGCAGTACCTCATTTTGCTCCTAAAAAACAATTCCGGGCATGTCAGACAAGATCTGCACCTCTCTGCATCCTTTGGGACGCCGGAAACGTTTCAGACATTCCCAGGCAAACCGGCTCTCATCCCGAATCGCTCCATGAGGCATGTTTTTCATTATTGTGACAAAAACACGGGCGCTCCCCTTTTCATCACAGTAAACTGAGGTCTTGAAACGATCCCCTTCAACATAGCCTTTTTCTTTTGTAAAGTAATTATCAGCCGTGTAAATCCTTGCAGGTGTATCCGCGCATCGGTTTGCGGTCAGCATCAGCGCGGGAACCGTATCTTCCTGCGGCACGGCGGCAGGATCATTGTCCCCATAGAAAAATACACAGGGCATTTCCCAGTCCTCCCGCGCAAAGTTTTCCATAAGGGTTTCCGTCTCCGAAGAAATCATCTGCGGGGGGCGGGAAGTATCAGTCAGCTGCATGCTGCGGGTATCGAACCAGGGGCCATTGGAAGGTGATATACCTGCGAACAGATCCGGCCGGTACCAGGCCATTTCGCGGGTCATGACGGCTCCATTGGAAAATCCCGTCAGATAAACCCGTTCCGTATCAATGCCGTACTTCTCTGCAAGTTCATCGATGATCTTCGCGAAAACATCTCCGTCGCGCTGTATGAACCAGATATTGCCAGGAGAATCCGGCGACACAAGAATAAACTCTCCTGTCTCATCGGACAATGTATCCCATCCGTTTTTGACAGTGAACATCCACGCCGGCTCCCCTCTGCCATGAACAGTAAACACCACTGGCAGTCCCTTCACCTGCTCCGGCTCCCGGCCGGCCGGCAGATGAACAAAATAGTCATAGGCATTCCCATTCATCTCGACCGTCTGGCGAACAAAGCGGGGATCCGCATAAAACTCTTCCCTGCTGTCTATCAGAGCAAGGGTGCCATCCGGACCGTTTTTCCAGCGAATCATGCGGGCGAACTCTTCTGAGAAAATAAAACGGCTGCGCTCTTCTTCCGCCGTAAATTCTCCTGTTACCAGGCGGACTTGAGCCGCGTGATTTTCTTCATTCCGGCAGACTGTTGTTTCTATTGTCCCCAGCATTTGCGGTATTGCCTTTCTCCCCCTGCCGAAATAATCCATAACGGGCCTGGCGGCTTCCGGTTCCGCTCCGAACAGCCACAGACAGACCGGAATATCACGGTTTCTGACGCTGTAATCTTCGCTGACTGTTCGCACCAGCCAGTGGTCAGAAGGCCAGTCTCCTGCCTCAAAATTTTCCGGCAGCCCATCTACCAGCGCTGCCGCAGCAGCAAAGTTCGGATGCGCGGTCACAAAATTGCCGGCAAATATCGCGCCCTCTTTGTATCCCACGATATAAAGAATCGTTTCCCAGCACCACAATTTGCCTTCGCGTCCCCATATGGCGCTTTTACCTCGGGTTTTGAAGCTGTTCCTCGTTTTGTTGTACAGATCCAGAAGCAGAGATGGCGGCTCGGCCTCCCAGCCATGTTCCGCCGTCGGTACGACCAGAACAGCTCCCTGCTCCTGCGCAATATCTATCCAGCCGGAAGCCTTTGCAAAACGTTCAACTCCTTCCAGGCTGGCCGCATCCCGCGCGGGAGCGCATAAATAAATGGTCCGCACAGGATCACAGGCAGCTTTCGTTGAGACATAAAAATAAATCTTTTTTGAATTTTCGTCAATCATTACTATTCAAAGCAGCCCCCCTTTTCTGGAAACGACGGATCATATTTTACGCTTTATATTGAGAATAATATTGATCAATCGTCTCCATTATCGCCTTCTTCGCCTCATCGGATACCATTCCGAACGGCTTCCTGCACGGCCCCACCGGCTGCCCGATCAGATTTGTCGCACATTTTACGATCGAGTTCGGATTACCGTATTTGAAGCAGTCACGGATCGGAGCGATGGACGCCTGCGCCTTCTTCGCCGCTTCTATATCTCCTTTCAGATAATTCTGGTAAATGCTTACCATGATCTCCGGAAGAATATTCGCGATTGCGGTGATCCCGCCGGTACCGCCTGCCATCAGCGTGTAAAGGATCAGCGCGTCATTCCCTGACAGAACGGAGAAGCCCGGAACATCTTCCGTCGCGGCGATGTATCCCAGAATATTATTGAAATTTCCGCTGGAGTCTTTTATACCAACGATATTGCTGTGGTTCCTTGCCAGTTTTCCCACAGTGGAGGGGGCAAGCGCGTTGCCCGCACGCATGGGGATATTATACATGACGATCGGTAGATCCACCGCGTCCGCCAGTTCGGAGTAGTGCGCATACAGCTCATCCTGATTCAGCGCGGCAAAATAAGGAGTGATCACGGAAAGAATATCCACGCCAATCTCTTTCGCCCTCTGCGAGAGTTCAATCGTCTCTGCCGTGCTGACGCATCCGGTACCTGCGTACACCGGAACCCGTCCCTTTACTTCGTCCGCATAAATCTCCATGACGCGAATCTTTTCCTCTCTGCTGAGAATATAAAATTCGCCGTTGGTGCCCAGACAGAAAACAGCATTCACACCGGCATCAATCTGCCGGTTGATCTGTCTTCTCATCTCTTTTTCATTAATACTGCCGTCATCATACATCGGAGTCTGCAGCGCGGTAATAATGCCTTTTACTTCAGCCATCTGTTTATCCTCCTCACACTCTTTATTCTGTCACCTGATCCGCGGCTCTGACAAACACATCCTCTTCCCCGTATCCGCCTGATTTGGAGATTATCTGCAGCACCCGATCCCCCCAGTACAGCCTGGATAAGACCGTGCCCTGCCCGACTTCCGCGACCGGCCAGATTTGGTTTACGCCGATCTCATTCATAAATCCCATCAGCGTGTCTCCCCCTGTCATCAGAACTGTCATATTCAGATCCTTCTCGACCAGGTATCTTACCATTTTTCCGTAACATTTACTGATTGAAAACCGGACGGAATTCTCATCGATCCCGTTTCGGGCCGTATACTCACGCACGCTCTCCCTTCCTTCCAGGTCAAACGTGTCCAGTTCCACGCGTCCCGCTTTCCTGATCTGCTCAGCCAGTTCCTCCAGAAACGCAAGCCCCTCTTCCGTCTCATAATAACCAGGCAGCAGTTTTTCCTGCGGCAAAAGATTTCTCCGGCAAAATCCGTTTCTCTCAGCATATTCCACCTGCTTCCTGGTGATGGGATTCAGACTTCCGCACGTGACCAGAAAATAATCTGTCCGGAATATGCCCTGCCGTTCCGTACCCCCAAGCCCCATTTCTTCCGGAAGAAAAGCCGCAAACCCGGCGCAGCCCGAAAGATACTTCAGCTCTCCTGCTTTCTTCAGCTGCCTGATACGCTCTTTGATATCTTCATTCTCTGACGCGTCAAAGACAACTATCTCAGGCTCTTCCCCTTTTTTGGGGATTTCCTGTCCTTTTTCCACAACTATGATCTTCCTGTCCGTCTGTTTTCGCAAGATGTCCGGTACGTAGGAACAGGTCATGGGATCAAAGGGATCCAGGCCAAAGCCGCTGTCTTCCAGCTTTACTCCGTCAATGTAATGGATCCCTTTTACCGTGATCCGTTTTACATCCGGAAATGCGGGAATACAGTAAATCCTCCCCCCGGCCGCCTCGTCCAGCACTCCGGAAAGTTCGCCTCCCACATTTCCCCGCAGAGCGGAATCTGTTTTCTTATAGATCACTTCTATGCCCATTTTCACAGCCTGGCGGACGATCTGAGCCACAACGTCATGAGCCTCTTCTCCTGTCATCGGACGTGTCTCAGAATTCACCACAAGCACCTCTGTTGCGGAGGAAATCATGGACCGTTCTATTTTTATTCCAATGATCACCTGGGTTTTTATTCCTTTTTTCACAAACTGAATACCCGTATCCAGCGCTCCAGTAAAGTCATCCGCAATAATTAATAGCTTTATCATGAGCCTTCCTCTGCTTTTATTGAATATTTTGTTCACCTGTAAACCGCAGCAATATTTTTATTTAACAACCTTCAGATAGATGGAACGGATGTCGTCCAGACTCAGCTCTTTCATGTTGTTGACCAGAAGGCGCTGCTGCTGACTTCCTGCTGTGACAAGGAAATCAAGGTCATCCATGGTAACACCATACTGAGTCAGATCTGTGGGAATATTCGTCACCTTTACGATGTCCGCAATCTGATCGATTATATACTGTGCCTTCTCTGAAGCAGACGCTCCCGCCATGGCCGGATTGACTGCATCGCACAGCCTGGCCAGACGATCCTCACAGGCGTCCTTGTTGAATTCCATCACATGCGCGAACAGAATCGCGTTGGATACGCCATGCGCGATGTGGAACTTGCCGCCCAGCGGATAGGACAGCGCGTGGACTGCGGTGGTACCGCTTGCCGTTATTGCGACTCCGCCGTAATACGCCCCCAGCATCATGTTGTTTTTCGCCGTCATATTATCCGGATTCTCATAAGCTTCCCTGATATTCGCAAAGATCAGCTTTGCGCCTTCCACAGCGTACGTATCGCTGAACGGAGTCGCTTTTCTGGACGTATAGCATTCCACGACATGAGCCAGAGCGTCCACGCCCGTAGCCGCCACGATTGCTTTCGGAAGCTTTGCAATCATTCTGGAATCCAGGATGACATAATCCGGAATCATGCTGTCATTTACAATACCTTTTTTTGAATTTTCTTCCGGAATCGCCACAATGGCGTTGCAGGTCGCTTCCGCTCCGGTTCCGCATGTGGACGGGATCATAACTGTCTTTACCTTTTTCTGCGCCTGCGCCGGATCATCCAGAAGATCCCGAATCGTATAAGAAGCGCCCTTAAGAACGCTGGCAAGCTTAGCCGCGTCCATGACTGAGCCGCCGCCGATCCCGATGATCAGATCACACTCATATCCCTGAACCATCTCCACGACTTCCTCAACCTGCTGATAGCTCGGCTCCGGCTTGCAGTCTGAAAATACGCTGTACTGCACACCGGTCGCATCCAGCTCTGAGGTCAGCAGATTCAAAAGGCCGGTAGCCGCTATGCCCTTATCAGAAAACACTACGATTTTCTTTGAGCCTTCTTTTGCCACAATCTCTTTTATCTTCGTCATACTGCCTTCCCCGCCATACGCGCAGGACGGAAGTTTTACCTGATATATCATAACTTTTCCTCCTTTTCACTACCATTACATAAGCTGCCCGGATCGAGCAGGAGGCAGTTTTTCTCCTGCTCGCCCGCGCGGCCCGGGTGCTGCGCCAGCAGCTGATTCCCCTGCCCGGGCCTGCGCAAATGGCTTCATGTTCATGTTTTTCATGACCATTTGTCCCCTGGCTCATTACATCGTAAACTGGATCACACAGAACGCCGCGTAGATTACCAGCAAGGTAATTCCCTGCACCCTGGAAAGTTTTCCTCTGATCAAAGCCGGAACCGTCAGCAGGAGCATTACCGCGAACATAACCGGGATTTCCAGCACCAGAGAAGCATTGTGTCCCCAGATCACGGAATTCTGCGGAATATCAAACGGCGCCAGCGTCACAGAAACGCCGCTCACCAGCACGATATTGAAAATATTCGCACCGATGACATTTCCCAGTGAGAGAGCTCCATGTCCCTTCAGCAGAGAAGTGATGGCCGTCACCAGCTCCGGAAGCGACGTTCCCAGAGCTACAAAGGTCAGCGCGATCACGGATTCCGGGACACCCAGCGCCTGGGCGATCAGGGTTCCGTTATTCACCAGCAGGTTCGCGCCCAGCGCGATCAGCGCCGCGCCCAGTACCAGAAGAACCAGGTTGACGAGAAGTGTTCTTTCCTTCTCTTCTTCCGCCTCCCCGCCTTCTTCCTCCGGGTTGTTTTTCATCTGCATGACCGTCGTAATCATATATACCACAAAAATCGCCAGCAGCACAATACCGACAGGTCTGCTGAAATACCCTGAGAGATAAGCCACTCCGGCATACAGAATGGCAGACGCGAAGAAAAACAGCACCGGCGTGCGCAGGGCTTTTTTGTTGACAAGGCCCGGCCTTACCGCAACAGTGAGCGCCGCGATCAGTGACGTATTGCAGATAACGGAACCGATGGCGTTTCCATAAGCGATTTCACCGTGGCCTGTGAGCGCGGAAGTGGTGGAAACCATCACTTCCGGCAGGGTTGTTCCGATGGAAACTACCGTCGCGCCGATCAGCAGCTCCGGCAAATGGAATTTACGCGCAATCCCGGTTGCCCCATCCACAAACCAGTCTCCTCCCTTGATCAGGCAGAGGAGCCCGATTATAAAAAGTATTACAGGAATAACCATGTCTGTCTCTCCTTTACATCGGGAAGATAACTGCCGCCGCAACGCTCAGCGCAAGGATTCGTATCAGGTACATGGGCACTGTAAATTTCCAGAACTCAGGCAGCTTATAATTTCCCATACCCATGATCATCGCAGGCATACCATCGATCGGCATGTAGCCGCCCTGCCATCCGGATACGCACACTGCCGCCGCTGCCGCCGTGGGATTCAGTCCCAGGCTCATGCAGGAAGCGATGGCAATCGGCGCGAAAATATATACGGAACCCATATTGGAGCCGGTAAAGGTCGCGCAGGTACTGGTGAGCAGTGCGAAGACCATAATGACGATCAGAGGATTCACACCGGTTCCAAGAGCTGTCGCGATCTTGTCTCCGATCATTGCCGTAAATCCTGAATTTGCCAGCGCATCGGCCACACCGATCACGCCTCCCATCATCAGGATAACCGGAGCGAACATGTTTTCACGGAATTCCTTAAAGTCAACGACGCCGATCAGCAGTATAAACATCGCACAGATACCGGGAATCGCGTAAGCAGCATCTCCGAGTGTGTTGAGCAGCATCATTCCGATCACGCTGATAACGAACGCCGCAACGGTAGCTTTCTCTTTCCAGGGCTCCATTTGCTTGGCCTTTGTCTTGTCGATCTTTTCATTGGCGTCCGCCTCGGCAGCCGCGATCGGATGATCCGGAAGAAGCTTATACGCTACCAGACACCAGATCAGGAACGCAATACCCATCACAAAGTTTACCATGGAAAATTTCACCATGGAAACCTTTTCCGTATATCCCGCGGTTTCCAGGATAGAACTCACCACGCCGTAATAGAGAGCTACGTTGATCGGGATCAACGGATGGTTCGTCGCGAATCCAAGCGGGATCATCAGCTTGGAAGTAGGCATTTTCTTTGTGTAGGGAATCGTGGAGATCAGGGCCAGGATCAGTACGTAGTAGCCTGTATTTCCGCCGCCTACCAGACTGGCGCCTATCATAACGACGATTACCAGAAGCGCATAGCTCTTATAGCCGCCCTTGTTTACCAGGGAAATCATCGCGCTTTTGATCGTATCCATAAATTTTGTCTTCTGGACAGCGGCAAGCACTACCATGAAGCAGGCGATCATGATCACGCTTGAATTCGCAAAACCCGCAAATGCCTGCGGAATGGTGGATAATCCGGTGATTACAAGAAGAAGGCACGCAAGAATGGGCGGCGCTCCGAATGGCAGAACGTCAAACATGATCAGGGCGATCATAATGATCAGTATGCCCAGTGCAAGTATCATTTGTGTTGTCATTTTTTTCTCCTTTACTGAATCATATTTTAATAGTTACAGTCTGTCTCTCAAAAACTGATACGCGAACGCGTCGATCTGGCCGCCCAGGGACGGCCCGTGTCCGCCAAATGAATAAGATATATAAGTAGCATCCGCACCGGCCGCAAGCAGAGCTTTGTAAAGTTTTTCGCTCTGCTCCATCGGCACAATGGGATCACAGCCTCCGTGGAACAGGCAGACCGGCGGATTTTTTTCGCTGACATACCGGATGGGGCTGCACTTTCTCGTCAGTTCTATGTACGGCCAGTCCGGATCGGAGAGATCTCCCTTTCTCAGCACCTCGCCGAGCTTTTGCATGGTCCGTCCTTTTCCGGTATATCCCACGATCAAAGCCGGAATAATCCCGGCCTTGTCGTTGCCTACATTTTCAATCTCCGTACCGGTAAGATCCTTCGGCTCTCCGCTTAAATTTTCTGTCTGAAAGCGAAGCGCCTCCTCGAGATCTCCGGGACAGTAAAACAGGCACGCCGCTTTCACGGCACTGGAATACTCCAGGTTTCCGCCTACAGTTCCCTCCAGCTCCGGATGGCCGGAACTTAAAGCGACCATGGCAGCCAAATGACCGCCGGCAGAATTTCCGAGCACGCCTATCCGCTCAGGATCAATATGGTACGCCGCCCCGTTGGCTTTGAGGAACCGGATCACGCCTTTGGCGTCATGAATACATGCCGGAAAAACTGCCTGGCTGACAAGGCGGTAATCCGGACAGACAATGGTATACCCCTGGGCGGTCATTCTCACAAGATCCCTGCAGTAGACTGCCTTCTGGGTCACCTGCTTGTACTCGCCCCACATCCAGCCGCCGCCGAAATAATAGACGATGCATGGTCCCGGCTCCGTCTGTCCGGCTGCCTGGTAGATATCCAGCTTCAGCGTATAAGGCTCTCCGCTGTCGAGAAATACCTGCGCGTACTCCACATCCTCATAGCGGGGAGGCTGCTCCGGAGGACATAATGATTTTACTTTCGGCGCTCTGTACATCTTACTGAACCTTTGCGGAGGTCGGATTGTACAGACCCACCGTCTCACGCTTCTTTCCCATGACGTCTTCCTCAGTAAAGCTCATGTATTTCACTCCAAGACGGTCTTTGTACGCAAAAGCCAGATGAAGCCTTCCGTCAGCCCCCTGCATGATGTACGGATATTCATACTGCTTATTGTTGGTCTTATTCTCGTCGCCCATGTAGCCTTCTCCGCGCTCCATGTAGCGGATCATCGGGAATGTGATCCCTCCGTCCTCAGAGAGTGCCACAGCCACTGGACAGCGAAGTCCCGGCCAGGAAGCAATTCCCGGTGTGGGGCACGGTGTACAGGTAGGATTGTACGCGATGGCGATACGTCCGCTCTGCAGTTTCACGGCGCTGATACTGGAATTATTGTTCGGAAGAACAGTCGGCACCGGCTCTGTCCAGGTATCTCCGTTGTCTTTGGATTCGCTGCGGTAGATATTATCCGCCGCGCGGCTTCTCATAAAGGCCACCAGATGTCCCGGCTCCAGCTCTACAACGTTCGCATGTACCGCGCCGTTGCTCTTCGGCATATCCACTCTTCTCCAGCTCTTTCCCTGATCATCCGAGATACGGAAAGCGGTAGGGTCTCCGGTAAGGCCAAGCTCAGAATCCGTGCAGATCCAGTTTCCGAAAATCCAGCGTCCATTGCTTAATACCTGGATCGGCTGTCTGCAGAAGCTTCCTTCTTCCGGGAAAATGGTCTCATAATCGCTCCAGGTCTTTCCCCCGTCAGCACTCTTCTGGCAGCGGATCACAGAGGTGAACTGCATGTTGTCCTTGCCCTCCACGCGGGACAGCTGGGACGTATACATCGCCCATACTTTTCCGTCTGGCCCCGCAAAAAGAGACGGGTTCTGCTCGCTCCTTTCCGGATCATGGGAAACCGTCACCGGCTCCTCCCATTTGTCCGCTCCTTTGGGAAGACGCGCACAAATCACGTTCACGTCCGCGTTGCCCTCAAAAGAACCCGCAAACCATGTGCAGAGCATGTCCCCGTTTTCCAGCTCAAGAAGTCCCGGGCCATGCGCGGTCTTGTAACCTCCTGTGGGGATCATGGCCTCTACGGTACCCATGTCCTCATTCCAGTACATCGTTCCGTCCGGAGTCAGTCCCGGCAGTTTCTGATACGTCATAATTTCTGTCTCCTTCCTTCTTCATTTTATCTGCAAAGCTTATTTCGCTTTCGCATTCGCCATACGGATCGCGTAATCCATCGCGTTCACAAGACTCAGCTCGTTCGCGCTGCCGTCGCCCGCGTGCCCCTCTCCTGTACCATGATCTACAGATGCACGGATGATCGGAAGGCCGAGCGTCACGTTGACGCCTGCCACCGCGTCCCATTTCTTCAGTTCATGATTATATACAAAGCCTTTTACTTTCAGCGGGATATGTCCCTGATCATGGTACATGACGACAACAATGTCATACCATCCGCCCAGCGCCTTGGAGAAAACCGTATCCGGAGGCGTCGGGGCCTTTTCCGGAATAATAATGCCTTCTGCCATAGCCGCGTCGATTGCCGGCTGTATTTCCTCGATCTCTTCACGTCCAAACATACCGTTCTCACCGCAGTGCGGATTCAGTCCAGCCACTCCGATCTTCGGATTTTCGATCCCAAGCGCCTTGCAGCCTTCATTCGCGATGCGGATACAGTCGAGAACTCTGTCCTTTTTCACTCTGTCGCAGGCTTCGCGCAGGGAAACATGTGTGGACACATGTACAACTCTCAGTCCTTCATGCGCAAGCATCATCGTATACTTCGGCGTATTGGTATAATGCGCGTAGATCTCCGTGTGTCCGGAATAATGATGTCCCGCCATGTTGATATGGTCTTTATTCAGGGCGTTGGTCACTGTCGCGTCCACTTCCCCTGCCATGGCCATCTCAATGACCTTCTTTACATACTGAAATGCGCATTCTCCGCACATGGTCTGGCTTTCCTTGTAAGCGGCCTCCAGTTCTTCCGGCGTCATGGTCTGAGCCAGACTCTTTTTATCTTTTTTGTAGAGACGTTTGCTGATATCAATAATGCCCATATCATAGACATCAATCGTCCCGCACTCAAACTTTGCGTCCTTTACGTCCTTAATTACGTTCAGCTTCAGATTCTCAGCACCCTTCACTGTTGGAAGCGCCGCCTCCATGGCCGCGGCATCCCCGACGATCAGAGGCCTGCATTTCTCCCAGACAGACGGATCCATCAAAGCCTTGATGGAGATTTCCGGGCCGTTTCCGGAAGGATCTCCCATGGTGATACCAAGAATTGGTTTGTTCAACATTTGGTTTCCTCCTTTAAAAAATTATTTTTTGTGTTTCATATTTGTAATATATTCTTTTATGTTCTGGTTTTCAATCTGGTTTTTTCTTTTTATGTTCCAATATGGAACATATTTTCCTCTAATTTATTTTTTGTTATATGTTTCATAATGATACATATCCCATTTAAAACATCTGTTGAAATTCAGAATAGAAAAACTTAAAATAAGACAGGAATTATTGTTTCCGTTTTAAACAATCCAAACAGTTCAGGAGGTACTTATGATAGTCGACCGCACAGAAAACATTTTATTTTATGAAAAACTTCTCCCCAATATTGCCGCAGGTATGGAGAAAGTAAAAGAACTGAAAACCCTTGAAGTGGGAAGATATGAATTTGACGGAGGTTACTTCATGATCCAGAAAGGGGAAACAAAGCCGATGGATGAGGGAACCTATGAGGCGCACCGCAATTATATCGATGTACAGATCATCGTAGAAGGAAGCGAGGAGATGGCCTGGAGGCCTCTTTGTGAACTGACCAGCGTGATCCCATATAATCCGGAAAAAGACGCCGAACGTCTCGACGGACCAAAAGATCATGTGCTCTGGATCAGTGAGGGAATGTTCTACGCCGCTTTTCCAGAGGACGGACACAAGCCGGTTTCTCACACCAAAAAGCAGCAGAACTTTACCAAGATCGTAATGAAGCTTCCCGCAGATATTCACAACATGTAAAGACAGGATCCGTTTCTCATCTGAGCTGCCGCCGTCAGATGCCGGAACCATATTCTGCCGCTGTTTTGAGAAAGGATTTTTTTATGCCGCCAAACACCACCAATGTACCGACGCCGGAATCCGTCACCCGGATACTCGGCATAGCGCCCTATGAAGGCATGAAAAATATTATGGAGACGCTTGCCGACAAGCGCAGCGATATCAGCCTGGATGTCTATGTGGGAGATCTGCACCAGGGCGTGGACATTGTGCGCCGCAACCGCCACGCAGATTACGACGTTATCGTCTCGCGCGGCGGAACCGCGCAGTTAATCAGCGCAGTGACGCAGATTCCTGTGGTTGAAGTCGGATTCTCCGGCTATGATATTCTCCGCGTGATAAAGCTCTCGGAAAATTACACAAAAAGGCACGCGATTGTAGGTTTTCCAAATATCACCTCCAACGCGCGCCTGCTCTGCTCTTTGCTGCAGTACGATATCGATATTTTTACCATTTACAGTCCGGAAGAAGTATCCCAAACTCTTTCTGATCTGAAAGAACGCGGATACGAGATGGTTCTCTGTGACGTGATCGCAAATACCACAGCCAAGCGGCTGGGACTGAACGCGCTCTTGATCACCTCAGGCGCGGAAAGCATCACCACCGCTTTTGACCAGGCTGTGAAATTAAAAAAGGATTATTACTCCCTTCAGTCGGAAAAACGTTTTTTTCGGGACATTCTGATGGGAGGGAACGATGAGATCATCGTCCTGAAAGAAAACGGCGAATTGTTCTTCTCCACAGTCAGCGAAGAACAGCTTCCGGAGCTTTTTGAACAGCTCCGGAAAGATCTCCCTTCTTTTCTCGACAAAAGAACGCATAAGTTTTTTAAAAACCTGAACGGGACACTGTACTCCTTCAAAAGCAGGTACCTGTCCTTCTCCGGAGAACAGTACGCGGCGTTTTATTATTCCTCCAGCTTTGTACCCTTTGCCATCAGCAAGTACGGCATCCAGTACACAAATCTGAAGGACGCGGAGGATCAGTTTTTTAACAGCTTTTTCAGTCTGACCAACTCCAACTCAACCATACGCGCCACCGTCGAGAATATAAATCAGGCAAACGTTCCTGTTATGGTCTGCGGCGAGGCCGGAGCCGGAAAGGAACAGGTGGCACAGATCATCTATTCCCAGAGCCGGTTATCCAAAAACCCTTTGATCACTGTCAACTGTCCGCTGCTTAATGAGCGGAGCTGGAATTTTCTGATAAACCACTATAACTCTCCGTTCACCGACAATGACAATACCATCTATTTCAAGGATATCAACGCACTGTCGAAGGAACGGCGCAGCCACCTTCTGTCTGTCATCATCGACACAAACCTGTACAGGCGGAACCGGATCATTCTCTCCTGCTGCTGTCCAATGGGACAGGGGCTGCCGCCGGAAGCGATGGAGTTCGTCAATCTGCTTTCCTGTGTCATGCTCCACCTTCCTCCTCTGAGAGAACACACTGGAGAGATTCCTGCGCTGACCAGCCTTTACCTGAACATGCTGAATACTTCCATGGAAAACCAGGTGATCGGGCTGGAGCCTGACGCCCTGAAGCTACTCCAGGAATATAACTGGCCCTACAACTACACACAGTTTAAGCGGATTCTCAATGAACTGGCACTTGCTGCTTCGACTCCTTATATTCAGGCGGAATCCGTGGAAGCTCTGCTCAGAGAAGAACAGAAGCCGCAGAACCAGGAGCCGCCTCCCACCGCCGTCTTAAAAGACGGGTATTACCCTCTGGATCTGACGCGCCCGCTGAACGATATTACCCAGGAAATCATCCAGATCGTACTGAATGAGATGAACGGCAACCAGAGTGCCACGGCGAAACGTCTCGGAATCGGACGGTCCACCCTCTGGCGTTATCTCAAATAATTTCTGTTTACAGCAAACGGCAGATATTTTTGTCGTTTGCTGTAAGTCTCTGGACTGCTCCATGCCCGAAGCGGTTTTCAGCCTTTTTTCACTGCGCGTCAATCCTTTTGTTTTTCCATCCCCCCTGCACATAGCGCCCCACTGTCACACCCAGTGAAATGATCCAGCCTGCGCAGATGGACCACCAGATCATTCCCATCCCGATTATGTGGGCAAAGCCTACTGTCAGAAACAAACGAATCAGAAAACTGAGCAGCGTGACAAAAATGAACCAGGTCATATCGCCGCTCCCCTTGAAAGTTGCCTTCATCAGCATATACGTGGAAAAAATCACCATAACCGCGCCTACTGCCCGGATATATCTTACTCCCACAGACAACGCCATAGCCAGATCCGCCTCTCCCTGCTGCAGAAACAGCAAGATGATCTGCTCCGGAAACATCTCGAAGACCACCGTCATCGCAAGCGAGATGGCTCCGCAGACCAGGATGGAAGCTTTAAGACCGGGCCAGATCCTCTCTTCTTTCCCTGCCCCTATATTCTGCCCTACATAATTAGAGTATGCATTACCATAATTAATAGAGACAGCAGATGCCAGATTGATCACTTTATTTGCGGCGGCACTTCCAGCTATCACCGCCGTCCCAAAGCTGTTAATCGTCGCCTGCACCACGACAGTCCCCACCGATACAATTGACTGTTGGAGAGCAGACGGCAGAGCAAAGCGAAGCATCACCGCAAGAAGTTCTCTGTCAAAAATACCCTCTCTCTTTTCATGCCCAAAATCTGCCAGCAGCCTGGGAATATCACGCAGAGCCATGACAGCCGCAGCCAGCTGGGAAAGCGCTGTCGCCAGAGCCGCCCCCTCAACCCCTCTGTCAAGCCCAACGATAAACACCAAATCCAGGAAGATGTTCAAAATTGAGGATACAATCAAAAATTTTAACGGCGTCTTCGAGTCTCCCAGCGCCGTATACACTCCGTTAAGCGCATTGTAGATAAAGATGGGGACACAGCCCAGAAAATAAAAACGCAAATACCTTGTTCCCATATCCATGATCCCGGCAGGCGTATTTACCAGAACCAGCAGAGAGCGCGCAAAAATCCATATCCCCGTCATGGAAATTAAAGAGATCACGATCGAAAAAATCACGGAAGTCGACATGCACAGCCATATTTTATCCGTCCTGCCCGCTCCGAAATACTGCGCGATGACAATGGAGCCGCCAAGCGCCAGCCCTGTGGAAAGCTGCACAAATACCGCTGTGATCGTACCCGCGTTTCCCACCGCCGCAAGTGCGTTCATTCCCAGCATTTTCCCTACAATCAAAGTATCCACCACGTTGTAAAGCTGCTGAAAAAGGTTCGACAGAATCATAGGAACCGCAAACACAAGAATTGTGCGCAGCGGATCTCCTTCCGTCATTTTATGTGTCCTGGATTTCATATTCCGCTTTCACTCCGTCTCCTGCAAATCTTATCTAAATCCAAAGGTCCCAGACTCCACTGCTGTTTATTTTTACACATTGATCACGTTTTTACAAATAGAAGGAAGCATAACTATTGTTTCAATTTGATTCATAAATCCACATCACTATTTTCATCCCTCCAAAAATTTATTATTTTACATAAAATTTCCCTTGTTCAATGTATGATTGCTTCCGTCTTGACAATTACACATTATTTCTCTATAATTTAATGTGTGTTAATCAGAAGTGAGGTGGCAACTATGACCGATAAAGAAAAAATTAAAGAGATATTGGAAGCGTCGCTGGATGGAATAATTTCCGCAGAACAGGTGACAACCGCAGGGCTGCACCGCAGCATTTTACGAAAGCTTGTAGAAAATGGGGAGCTTTACCGTTTTGGGCGCGGCCTGTATGTACGCAGCAACGCATGGGAAGATGATTTTTACCTGTTACAGCGCAAATACAGACGCGGAATATACTCACATGATACCTCACTGTATCTGCTGGGTTATTCTGACCGTACCCCGGCGCAATACACCATGACATTCCCCAAAGGCTACAATTCGCCGTCGCTGAAGCAGGAAAACATCAACATTAAACGCGTTGTGCCGGAGAACTATTCTTTTGGTGTGATCGAACTGAAATCCCCCTGCGGCAATCCTGTCCGTGTCTATGACCTTGAAAGGACGCTGTGTGATATCCTGCGCGGCAGCGGCAGCGACATTCAGATCGTAAACGCGGCAATGAAAAAGTATGCGGCTTCCAAAGAAAAAGACATGCACAAATTGATGCAATATGCGGATCAGCTGCGTGTGAAACCCAAAGTACTGCGCTATATGGAGATACTACTATGAACTTTAGCCTGTTGAGGGCACCGAGTTTTTCGTGCCCAGAATCAGGAAGGACATCCCCCAGTCAAGATTTCCATAATATGCAGTTTAAGTTCCGGCAAGTCTTCCTGTATCGTATCCCATGCAGACTGAAGATCCAGATTGGAGTACTGATGTGCAAAAATATCTCTGATCCCACACCACTCTTTCCACGGTATATCCGGACTCTCAGTTTTCAAATCTGCTGAGATTACTTTGCACAACTCCCCAATCTGCAAAATACACATACAGCAGGCATTATGGAAAACTGAAATATTCACGAATTTTTCATAGTCATTTTCGAACATACTGCACGCTTCTTCCAACTGGCCGCAATAATCCAGTATCTTCTTCAAAGCAATACTGTCTTTACTCTTCATATAATAATATCTCCGTTCCTGAAATTTCCTGCTGAAATTGTTCCTCTATCCCTGTTGTTGTCACCAGATCCACTGGCAGCTGCAGACTTTCCTGGCATTTTTGTCTCATACCGGACAATTTAAGCAGAGACATTGGTTTGCCTTTCTCAATCAATAGATCCACATCACTGTTTTCATCTGCCATTCCTTTGGCATAGGAACCGAATAAGTACACTCTTCTCACGCCATAGGCACGGGCAATCGGGGAAATAATCATTCTTATTGTATGAATATCTTTCATTTGCATCATCCCTTCAAAAATTTATTGTTTTTCAAATATTTTCTCCTGATTTCCGTTATCTTATTTTCCGAAAATATAAAAATACCTCCTGAAATCCAATACAATCTGATAATCATTATAATCAGAATGAGATTAGATTTCAAGAGGTTTCTTT
>CANQAR010000072.1 GCA_947588845.1 uncultured Lachnospiraceae bacterium | reverse complement strand
GAGGCACGCGCAGGCGACAACATCGGAGCTCTTCTTCGTGGTATCAAAAGAACCGATATCGAGCGTGGCCAGGTTCTTGTAAAACCGGGTTCCATCAAGTGCCATACAAAGTTCACGGCTCAGGTATACGTTCTGACCAAAGACGAGGGTGGCCGTCATACACCGTTCTTCAACAACTATCGTCCGCAGTTCTATTTCAGAACAACTGACGTAACGGGTGTTATCAATCTTCCGGCCGGCACCGAGATGTGCATGCCTGGCGACAACGTAGAGATGACCATCGAGCTGATCCATCCGATCGCTATGGAGCAGGGTCTTACCTTCGCTATCCGTGAGGGTGGCCGTACCGTAGGATCAGGCCGTGTTGCTACGATCATCGAGTAATTTATGCAGAAAATTTGAGTTAAGCGCATGGACGCGTAATAGACAGCCGCTTCAGGTTTACCTGTAAGCGGCTGTCTTTGCGTATGGACTTTATGGTGATGCTTCCATTCTTTATGTTTGCCAGCTTTAAAGTTCGCAAATTATCTTGCAGAAATTTCTCTTTTCTTTCCATATTTATGAAGAAAAAATGCGGATGTTTTTCGTTGTGTTGACGGGAAGAGGCTTGATGGATAAAATAGGAGCATACAAATTCAGTCAGATAACCTGTCATATGTCTGCAAATCTTATGAAAGAGGGTTTTATGATGAAGAAGTATCAGGATAAATTTCCCGAAGGTTTTTTGTGGGGCGGAGCGATCGCGGCCAATCAGGCGGAGGGTGCGTACCTTGAGGACGGCAAGGGCCTCGATATCAGCTGCGGATTTGCCCATGGCATTAAACACGAGTATGATTTTGTGATCGATCCGAATAAGTTTTATCCGACCCATGAGGCTGTCGATTTTTACCACCGCTACAAAGAAGATCTGGCGCTGATGGAGGAGATGAATTTCAAAGCTTTCCGCACTTCAATTAACTGGTCACGCATTTTCCCGAACGGCGACGACGAGACGCCGAACGAGGCCGGTCTGAAATATTATGACAATCTGTTTGACGAGATGCGCAGGCGCGGCATGGAGCCGGTGGTGACTCTGAGCCACTATGAAACGCCGGTTCATCTGGTGGAGAAGTACGGGAGCTGGCGCAGCCGCAAGCTGATTGACTTTTTCCTCCGGTACTGTGAGACCGTATTTACCCGCTATCGCGGCAAGGTCAATTACTGGCTGACCTTCAATGAATTGAATAATATGCGCCGGATGCCCGGTGGAGCAGGCGGTATTTTCTTTAAGGAAGGGGAAAACCAGCAACAGGTGGTCTATCAGGCCAGCCACCATATGTTTGTGGCGCATGCTCTGGCGGTCAAACTGTGTCATGAGATCTGCCCGGAAGCAAAAATCGGCTGTATGCTTTCCCTGAGCAATACCTACCCCTATACCTGCCGTCCGGAGGATGTATTTGAGACGATGGAGCTGCGCCGCCGCTCTCTGTTCTACGGCGACGTTATGATCAGGGGCTATTATCCCAACTATATCGCCCGCATCTGGGAGGAACTGGGTGTCAAGGTGGAGATGCTGCCGGGCGACGAGGAGATCATTCGTCAGTATACTTCGGATTATCTTGGCTTCAGCTATTACCGGACTTCCACTCATGAATACGGACAGCCCTTCTACGGAGATACCGGCGGAGACCAGGGGACTCCCAATCCGTATCTGGAAACCACGCCCTGGGGCTGGCAGATTGACCCGGTTGGTCTGCGCTATACGCTCAACGAGCTGTGGGACCGGTATCAGATTCCGCTGTTCGTCGTGGAAAACGGGCTTGGGCAGATCGATGAGATTTCCGAAGACGGAAAGATTCACGACGACTACCGCATCGATTATATCCGCCGTCATGTCCAGTCACTGAAAGAAGCCATCAAGGACGGCGTGGAGATCATGGGTTATACTTACTGGGGGCCGTTCGATATTGTTTCCGCAGGGACCGGCGAGATGAAAAAGCGCTACGGTTTTGTCTATGTTGACCGGGATAACGAAGGAAAGGGGACTCTGGCCCGCAGCAAGAAGGATTCTTTTGAGTGGTACAAGAAACTGCTGGCTTCCAATGGGGAGGAGCTTTAAGAATATGATAAAATCCCGTCAGAGCGCGGCAGCTTTGGCGGGATTTGTTCGTTTTATGCGCAGGCCCAGGCATGGAAACCAGCTGCTGACGCAGCACCTGGGCCGCGCGGGCGAGCAGGAGGGAAAGCCGCCTCCTACTCGATTAATCATAGAAATCATTCTTGTCTCCGACGTCGTAAAAATAACTGCGCTCAATTTTCCGCCGGGAAAAAAGATTGAGATTTTCTTTATTCCGTTCATAGTGCAGCGCAAAAATCTGTCCGTAAAGGCAGTCCAGCACGAAGGTCATGGCCGCGCGGGAGGCGAAGGAGCCCATTTTGAACCGGCTCTCCGAATTTTTGATGCGCAGTGTAACCTGGGCAAAGACGTCATACGGAAACGGATTTTCCGCCGCTGTAAGCAGGACAAAGGGGATTTTGCTGCTCATAAGCTCATCGATCACATAATGAATATGCCGACTGTTGCAGTAATGAGAAATCACAAGCGCCGCCTGACTGATCCTGGCGGAGGAGCGCAGGCATTTCGCTTCCTCAAAGCCGTTCTGCGGTTCTATGGTGGAGTGCATTCCAATGCGGATCAGTTTGTAGTGAAAATCCTCGGCAAGGATCAGGGACTCTCCGCGCCCGTAGATATGGACGATATCTGCTCTGGACAGCAGGCGCGCAGCGTTCATCAGCGCTTTATAATCCATCGTGTCATAAGCCATTTTCAGCGACTGGATCGTCAGATTAAAAAAGGTCTCCGCGATCTCCGGTCCGTCTGCGTTTTCCCCGACAGGCATATCTACATGGACATTCTGATCTCCCATCACAAAGGCGCTCAGTTCTGAGGCCAGTTTGATCTTAAATTCCGCAAATCCTTTTACTCCCAGCTTTTTACAGAGACGGATGATGGAAGCCTGGGAGACATAACACTGTTCGCTCAGCTCTTCCAGGGAGAGATTTATGGCAATCCGCGGGTTGGCGTTGATGAAATCCGCGATCTGTTTCTCTGTGGAAGTCAGCTTGACTGAACCGAAAAGCTGGTCGATGATCATGATAGTTCCCTCCGTTTCCTGTAGTTATCTGCTGTCGTTTTTTTGTTTATTATAATCTTCCGGGACAAGTTTTTCCAGTGGAAAATCAAAACTGACAGATGATTTGCAAAAACGGATGCGCCTGTGCAGAAACAATGAAGAAAACTTCCAGAAGCGTGTACTTTCCTTGCGGGCTGTCCGAATTCAGGCTATAGTGTAACTCGCAGACAGATGACAGACAGCTTTATGACAAATAACGAAATTCAAAACTCGCTTGCGAGTTTTGCGCGCGGGATTCGGGTCTGCGTCAGCAGACATCTTCGGCTTTGAATCCCTGCGCTCTCCACATAACGACAACGTACACATCTACCGTGAAGGAAAGGAAATGAATTATGGAATATGCAAAAATAGCGCAGACTCTCATTGAGCTCAGCGGCGGCGCAGGAAATATCAGCAGTGTAACCCATTGTTCGACCAGGCTGAGGCTGTTCATCCGCAACAGATCCGCTGTCAATCAGGAACAGATCAAGAAGACCAAACCGGTTCTTGGCGTCGTATTTAACGGCGATGAGCTTCAGATCGTCCTCGGAAAGAATCTGATTCCCATTTATAATGAAGTGAGTACCATGCAGGAAAGTTCTTCCGGTTCTGCCCCGGTGGAAGCTGCTCCGGCAGATGAGGGACCGAAAACCGTCGGAGACCGGATAAAGAATCTTGGCGGACGTCTGATCGGATTCGTCTCCGCTGCCGTGACTCCTCTGATCCCCGGTCTGGTGGCAGGCGGCATGCTGAAAGTGTTCCTGCTTCTGATCACACTGGTATGGCCTGTTTTTGAAGAAATGCAGACGTATAATCTGCTCAGCATGGTAGCGAACATCCCGTTCTTCTTCATGCCGATATTCGTGGCTTACGGAGCGGCCAAAAAGCTGGGCGCGACGCCGATCTATGCCATGGTTGTGGCCGGCGCGCTGGTGTATCCGGATTTCATTACACTGCTAAAGGGTGACCCGGTGACCATATTGAATATCCCGGTTATGGCGGTTACCTACAGCAGCACGCTTCTTCCGGCATTGCTGATCGGCGCCTGCGCCTTCTATGCGGAAAAGCTGCTGACTAAAATCATTCCCGGTATTCTTCGATCCGTGTTTGTCGGCATGGGTACCATCACCATCACCTTTATCCTGGGCATCACCGTCCTCGGACCTCTGGGTGACTTTGCCGGCAGCTATATCGTAAATATCTTCCTCTGGGCAAACGCGCATATGGGACCGCTGGCTGCCGGCTTCCTGGCTGCCTGCATGCCGTTCCTGGTCATGACCGGTATGCACCACGCCGTAACTCCTTTTATGGTTCAGGCGATTTCCGATCCCGGCTATGACGTTATGTTCCGTCCTGCGTATCTGCTGCACAACATGGCAGAAGGCGGCGCCTGCCTGGGCGTCGGCCTGCGGGCGAAAAACAAAGCGTTCAAGACGCAGTGCTTTGGTCTTGCGTTCGGCTGTATCGTGGCTGGCGTTACCGAACCTGCTGTATACGGCGTCAATCTTCGGCTGAAGAAACCGCTCATCGGCGTTGTCTGCGGAGCCGCAGCCGGTGGTGTTGTGGCCCGTCTTCTGGGCGCTACGGCTTACGTGTATGGTTACTCCACGATCCTGGCGGTTCCGATTTTCCAGGACACGATCCTGGCCATCCTTGTGGGTATCGCGGTCGCCATCGTTGTAGCCGCAGCCGTCGCCTTTATTCTGGGCTTTGACGAGTCTGAAGTAGTGGATGAGGAAGAGCTTCCGGCTCCCGCAGCCGTTTCTTCCGTTTCAAATGCTGATTCCAGAGAGAGTCTGACTGGTTCTGAAGCTTCAGATGCTGCGGTTTTCGGTTCAGGTACTGTCCTGTCGGATGCGTCTGGCTCAGATTCCAAAACCGGCCGTCCATCTGTCGGAGAAACCGTGGAGATCTTTGCTCCGCTGACCGGCACGGTGATTTCCCGCGAACAGATTCCTGATGAAACCTTTGCTACCGGCGTTCTGGGCGACGGAGCGGGCATTGAGCCGGAAGTGGGCGAGGTCGTCGCTCCCTTTGACGGAGAGATTTCTTCCACCACCGATACCTTCCACGCGGTAGGAATCAGCGGCCCCGGCGGCATGGAGCTTCTGATTCATGTGGGCGTTGATACGGTCAACATGAAAGGAGAAGGCTTTAAACTTCTGGTTAGGGAAGGCGACAAAGTGAAAAAAGGGCAGAAACTGATCCTGTTTGATATTGCGAAAATCAAGGCGGCCGGCTATCCGGCGACCACCGCGGTACTGTTGACCAACAGCGATGACTATGCTGCCTGCAAAGTAAACGCCAGCGGCAGAGTATCCGCAGGAGACAAACTGATTACTGTGGAACAGCAGCAGTAAAAAATACGGTAAACGTCCATGCCCTGCAGGCAGGGTGTCATGAATGAAAAACACAGGATTTCCCCGGAGGTTTCGGCTTCCGGGGATTTTTGTTTGCACGTGCAGAAATATTGTATTATAATAAAAGCAACTGAAAATTTGAAGGGAGGAACAGTGGAAGTGAACAGAAAGCTGAAAAAAGTAATCGTATTGTTTATCAGCGCGGCGATGCTTCAGGGGATGCTGCTGCCTGCGGTATCCGCTGCGCAGGAAAATGTGGTCAGCCTTTCTGCGGGCAGTTCAGAAGTGCTGTCTGCAGATGCTGATATGGCGGACAGTCAAGTAAACAGTATACCGGAAAACTTGCCGCCAGAAGATGCGGCAGGGGGTATGGTCGCAGAGTACAGTGCGCAAGAGAGTTTTTCGGCAGGAGAGGATGGCACTGTACCGGGAGAAGAGCTGCTTCTGGAAGAGTCTGGCGGAGAACTGGCCAGTATACTTGTGCCAGATGAAGGGGAATCTGTACCGGACGACGAAACAGGGGATGGAAAACCGGCGGCGGATTTCCCAGGGGATCTGACAGAAGATCAGGGTGAACCAGTGGATATCCTGATTGAAGAGATCGAGCCGGAGACGGATCCGCATCTGGAAGGGGAACCGGAGACGGAGGAAATACTTCTTGCGCCCGCTTTAGGTCCGGTGGCGGTTTCGGAGTCCGGGGATTCCTCGGAGGTCAGCTCTAACCGCAACGCGCAGAATTACAGCAATTGGAGTTCTCCAATCTATTCTTATCTGGTGAAGAATGATTCGGGTTATATGCGTTTGGAGAGCTTCAGAGACGGGATTCTTGTGGAGCAGTATGACAACTCGCTTCTGCTTCAGTCTCAGAGACTGATTGACCGGGAACTGAGCATTTTCGGTGGATTTTACGCTGGCAGTGATGCGTATTATCTCGTATTTGGGCAGGAAAATCCGAACGAGAGCGATTCAGTGGAAGTGATACGTGTTGTAAAATATGACAGGAACTGGAACAGGTTGGGAGCATCATCTCTTTATGGTGCAAATACTAAAGTGCCTTTTGATTTTGGCAGTCTTCGCATGGCTGAATATGGGGAATATCTGTACGTTCGTACCTGCCATGTGATGTATAAGTCTCCTGACGGACTGAATCATCAGGCGAATCTCGTGATCCATATACGAACTTCGGATATGACTATTACAGATTATTATGATAAAGTTGTGCATTATCCTACAGGATATGTTTCTCATTCATTTAATCAGTTCATTCTGGTGGATGATGAAGGAAATCTGGTAGCGCTGGATCATGGAGATGCTTATCCCAGGAGTCTGCAGCTGGGAATGTACGGGGATAAGGCGGGCAGCAGTTCTTTCAATTCGGAATACAGGAATGTTGATGTACTGAAGTTTCAAGGCGGGACAGGGGATAACTATACAGGAACCTCTGTTGGAGGGCTGGAATATTCTTCTTCCAGCTATCTCACAGCCGGAAGTTCGGTTCCACAGGATGAAAACTGGGCGGATTATGATATACGGAACATTTTTGTCACAACGACCTCCCGGAGCAGTTTTTCTGAGTCCGGAAGCAGCCTGAGATGGATCACAGACTACGCGCAGGGAGGAGATGTATCAGCCTCCACGCCTCAGCTGGTCAAATTCTCTTCAGATTTATTCCTGCTCCTGTGGGATGAGATGACTACGGATTCATGGTATCCTGAACCGCAGAAGCTCTGCTATCTGCTTCTGGATGGAAATGGGAATCCGGTTGGCGATATCTGCAAAGTGGACGGCTATCTGTCTGACTGCAAACCTGTCGTGTCTGACGGCGAAGCAGTCTGGTATGTCACGGACGGCGAAAAGCTGATGTTCTACATGGTGGATTCTGACGGAAATTTCCGCTCTGAGGTCGGTCATATTCATGACTATGAGCCGGATATGGCGTTCGAGATGACGGAAGTAAAAGTCGGCCTGATTGAAGAGACTGCGGGCAACAAACTGACGACGAATACAGATGGTACTGTCACGTATTCTTCCAGTGATCCGGACATTGCGGTCGTGGATCAGGAGGGAAATGTCACGCTGAGAGGACTTGGTACGTGCACGATTACGGCGAACGCGGCGGCAGGTATCGATTACCGCGCAAAATCACTGTCTTATACGCTGAATGTACTGGATCTGCTCAGGCAGACCATAGAGGTATCGGAAACATTCACCTGTACCTATGGGGATGAAAGTTTTCCGCTGGACGCATCCTGTGAGGGAGATGCGAAACTGGAGTATTCCGTGGCGGATGACAGCGTGGCGGAGGTTTCTGACGAGGGAATAGTAACGGTCAAAAAAGCCGGAACGACAGAAATTTACGTGAAGGCAGAACAAACGGACCAGTATGCAGGCGCGCAGACTGCGGTCAGTCTTACAGTCAGTCCGAAGGAAATCAGTGAAGTCAAAGTGGCATTTTCCAGACTCGGTACATTTCCCTATCCTGAAAGTGAGAATTACGTAATTGTCATGGATGGCGGCAGCAGACTGCAGAAAGAGAGAGATTATGAATGCCGGGTATCACTCTGGTGGATGGTGCCGGGATCCGTTGAGCTGGTGAAGGTGGAGCTGACAATCAGAGGACAGGGCAATTATACGGGCAGTATCGAAAAAACCATTGCCCCGATCCGTGAAAAATCCGTTCTTTTGGATCTGGTGCCGGAAGAGGAAGGAGTTATACTGAACTGGGAGCAGGAATCAGGAGCTCTTGGCTATGAGATTTACAGGAAGCAGGGTTCTGAAGAATACCAGTGTGTCCAGGTTATCGAGGACAACAGCATTACCAGCTGGACAGATGAGCAGGCGAAAAATGCGGATGACAGGATTTCCTATTATGTCAGGGCATACACGAAAAATGACTCCGAAACTCTTTACGCAGAAGCTTCGGATACGAAATCGGCGAATATTCCTCTGGAAGAATGTACGGTCGAGCTTTCTGAAAGCAGCTGCACGTACAGTGGTACTGAGAAAACACCTTCTGTGACGGTGGACTGCGATGGTGAAAGACTGAAAGAAGAGAGGGATTATACGGTTTCGTATGAAAATAATATAAATGCAGGGACAGCTTCTGTGATTCTTACCGGAGAAGGATTGTACCGGGGAACTGTGAAGAAAGAATTTACGATTATTCCTGCGGAAATATCTTCGTGCAGAATTCAGCTTTCGGAGGACAGCTATGTGTACCACTACGAGGATGAGAGAGAACCTGTGATAACAGTAAGTTATGGCGACATGACACTGGAAGAGGATCGGGACTATACGGTTTCGTATGAGAATAATGAAGACGCGGGAACGGCCTCCGTCATAATTACCGGGAAGGGGAATTATGAGGGGAGTGAGGAAAGAACGTTCACAATTACTCCCGCGCCGATATCCTCCTGCCTGGTTGAGCTTTCCCAGAGCAGTTATGAGTATGACGGGAAAAAGAAAGAACCTTCCGTGACAGTAAGTTATAATGGAAAAGAGCTGAAAGAAGGTCAGGATTATACGGTTTCATACAGCGATAATGTAAATGAGGGAACAGCTTCTGTGCTTGTCAGCGGCAAAGGAAATTACAGTGGAAATGTGGAAAAACAGTTTACAATCCGCAAGGTTTCTTCGTCCGCCAAACCGGATCTGTCAATGGGAACGGCAGAGCTTTCCCAGAACAGCTATGTATATGACGGAACGGCAAAGAAACCTTCTGTGACAGTGAGCTATAACGGAAAAAAGCTGAAAGAAGACCGGGATTATACCGTCTCATACAAAAACAATGTAGAAGCGGGAATTGCTTCCGTGATTATCACTGGCAAAGGGGATTATAAGGGAAGCATCGAGAGATTATTTACGATCCTCGAATCTTCGAATCCGGATGATCCTTCAACTCCAACCGAACCTTCGAATCCGGCTGAACCTTCGGATCCGATTGAACCTCAGGAGCCGGAAACAGATCCGGTCGATAATCCGGAATTAAACAGATTCCATCTGGCCGGGTGTAATATCCGGCTTGTCGGAACTAACTGTACGTATGATGGAAAAGCGAAAAAGCCTTTTGTGGAGATAGAACATGACGGCAAACTGCTCACGGAAAATCAGGACTATACCGTTTCTTATCAGAATAATGTAAATGCGGGAAAGGCTTCTGTCGTGATTACCGGTATCGGAGATTACAGAGGGAATGTACAAAAAACGTTTAAAATCAAGAAAGCGGAGCAGCCTCTGAAAATTTCCATGCTGTCCCAGACGATAAAGAAGGGAAAGAAAGGACAAATCAGAGTCGAAGGCCAGGTTGGCAAGGTAACATATACTTCCAATAATGTGAGGATCGCCAAAGTGACCAAAAAAGGCGTGGTAAAAGGAATTTCTGCCGGAAAAGTTGTGATAAAAGTGAAAGCGGCCGGCAATGGGAATTATAAAGCGGCCTCGAAAAAAATAAAAGTAACAGTGAAGAAAAAGTAATATACGTTCGCGGGCGCGGGACAGAGAGAGTCCTGCGTACAAAGACAGAAAGGAAAAGTGAAATATATGCGTATTACATGGTTAGGACATTCCTGTTTCAAAATCGAAAATGAGGGAACAACAGTGATTCTGGATCCGTACGAGGACGGATCAGTGGCAGGCTACGGAAATATCCGGGAGAAAGCGGATCTTGTGCTCTGTACGCATGAGCATGGAGACCACAACGGCAGAGGGACTGTGGAGATGACGGGAAATTCTGCGGCAGGCGTAAAGGTTACGAAGATCGATACGTACCACGACCATCATCAAGGAGAGCATCGCGGGAAGAATACCATCTATATCCTTGAAATGGGCGGTTACCGGATTGCTCATCTCGGGGATCTTGGATGTCAGCTTCCCAAAGAGCAGATGGATATGCTGAAAAATCTGGATCTGCTTCTGGTTCCTGTGGGAGGATATTTTACGATCGATGCGCGCGAGGCCGCAGATCTGGTAACAGAGCTTGCCCCGGTCACGACAGTTCCGATGCATTACCGAGATGACAAAAAAGGTTTTGGCTATGATGTGATCGGCACTGTGGACGAATTTACCAGGAGAATGGACAGTGTGGCTGTGCTGAATACATCGGTGCTTCTGATGGAAGACAGGCCGAAGGAGCGCGTGGCAGTTCTCGTGCCTGCAAATCTTGGGTGAAATCGAAGTGACGGTTTATTGCTCACGGGAATAAAAGCGGAGAAGGTCAGAGCGAGTTTTGAATGTTGCGGCCGGTGTTACCGGGGAATCAAAAAAACAGAAGAAAAAAAACAGGAAGAAAGGAAACTGGATTTATGAAAGAGGTGCTGGCAACTTCAGACTTTAAAGCTCTCCTGTACATGCACGGAGGGGATATTCTGGAATCCTCCGGCATGCAGGAGAGCAGACAATACATGCAGCATGGAAAGATCAGCGTATATGCGCACTCCGTTTCTGTCGCGCTGCTGTGCCTTTTTATTGCGAAGCGTCTGCGAGTGGCGGTTGATGACATTTCTCTGGTGAGGGGAGCGCTGCTGCACGATTATTTTCTGTACGACTGGCATGACCGAGGCGCCGGCCACAGATGGCATGGGCTGCATCACCCGAAACGCGCGCTGCAGAATGCGGAGAGGGACTTTTCTCTCAACCAGATTGAGCGAAACATGATTCTCAGCCATATGTTTCCGCTGTGTCCCTGCCTTCCAAGGTACCGGGAGAGCTGGATTTTGTTTACGGCGGATAAAATATGCGCGGTCCGGGAGACGTTTGCAGCGGTCGCGGCGGGCTGAATCGTTTTTGAAAAAATGCTGAAGCTATATCCACGGCGGCCTGAATCAGATTCTGACAGGCCGCTTTATTGGTCTGGCAGGACTTTCATTGAAAAATTTTCGGCTGATTACTGCAGAAGTACTGACTTCAGATATCGTTCTGTTTCCTCCATGACTTGTGCCAGGATTTGGATATCCACCGCGGCGTCTCCGACCTCCAGCGAGTGGTTCGCACCTTCCACGATATGAAGGGGGAACTGTCTTTTTGCACATTCTCTGCGGATCAGATCCGTTTCTACCCAGCCGTCCTTCGTCCCGTGAAACACAATTCCAGGCCGTACCTCGAAGCGGAAAGTCGCTTCCACCGGAGTATAGTAGATATTTTGTGTGGAAAGCCCATGCTTCTGCGCATATGCCGCGGCGACGACCGTCCCTACGCTCTTGGAGATAAACAGAAGTTCCTTATAGTTTTCATAATTCACATCTTTTAAGATTTCTTCCGCCTGACGGAGGGCGCTGTAAAATGCTTCCTCCATTTTTTGCGCGGATCCTTTAATTCCTTTTTCAAATCCGCCGTAGGGAACGGGCATGATTTCAAAGCCCAGACCTGCGGCGATTTTTCTGCTGTAATACAGGAGCGGCTTATCCGTATGGTAGCCGACTCCCGGAAAGATCAGTGCGAGTTTCATGGAAATTCCTCCCTGGTGATTTTTGGAAAATTTGTGGTTACAGCTCATGTCCCGGCTGTTCTGCGAAGTGACCCCTTTGCATTTCGCAAAAATCCTGAAAACTGCGGCACGCCGAATGGTTTTGTGCCGGCCGATGCAGAGTGAAACGCTGCATAAATTCCCTTTGATATGGAAATAGGCCGGAGGATAATTTAAAGGACTGTGAGTCTGACCGAGTTATCTCTGCCGACCGTTTTTACAAGCAGGCGTTCATTAACCATCTGTTCGGCAGTTGTTTTGAGTTTTCTGGTGATTCCTTTATACCCCATTGCCCTGGCAAGTTCTGTCAAAGTCATGGGAGAGGCGGACAAAAGAGTGTATATCCTGTCCTCGTATGCTTTTTGTCCGGCGTTCTTTTGGCTGTATGTCCTGAAATACGGATGAACAGGAATCGTTACTGACAGATAATCACGTTCCGGGTTCATCTCAAACCGCAGCCTGTCGGAACCATTCTGCGCCAGTGCCCGCAAAGCGTTTGGAAATCCGGTGTTTCTGCCTTCGATAAGTTTCAGCTCTTTCAGAAAATCGCCGATTCGCCTGTTACGGTAAATTCTGGCGCGGATTGTATAATTTTTTATGTCTTTGTCTGTAATGCTTCGGTCAAAGCCCGGAAAACTGGTGATCTCGATGGAAGCAGGCGTAATGCGCACCGTGATCGGTTCATTGATCTGGTAGGAACGATGATACACTGCGTTTGCGAGGACTTCTTCGATCGCGGCATAAGGATAATTAAAAATCCTCAAAGCTTCCGCCTGATTTTTTTCTTTTATAACAGCTTCCTTAATGGTATAGTTTTTTAAAAATGCCAGAGCGTCCTTAAGCTGCCGCTGGATCGGCCCGGTAAAAGTCTTTTCAATCATGTTGGTTCCGACAGGATCCGGAATGTCCACAATTTCAATCCGGGCATATCGAAAATATTTCTCGGGATGTTCTGAAAACATCAGAACTGCCACGTTCAGAGGTTTCAGATTTTCCGGGGGGCCGGATACCAGCTGCATGTCCTGAGCGATTTCAAGAACATCCTTTGATGCGGCATACAGATAGAGATCGCTGCCGATTTCCTTCAGGTGAGCTCTGAGAAGTCCAATGTCGAGGTCCGTGATGTCAGCGGCAAGATTTGGCCGGTCATCAAACGGGATATTGGAAGAAACGTAAAACAGTTCTTTTTCTTCCTGTGGAGATGCGATTACGCTGCTTGAAAATTTGCGGATATAGTAACGCTTTACAGACTGTCTGCTGGTTACGTCCTGTGGGGCCTTGTAAGGACGGCCGTATCCGCCGGACACCCAGATGACGATGACCCAGGTATCTTTGTAAAGCATCGGTTCAGCGACCGGCTGATAGAGAGGTTCGATAAAATGGCAGTGTTCGCGCAGCTTTTTCAGGATACCGTCAATATGTTCCTGTTCAATTCCCTTTATCGGGAATACCGGAGAGCCGTTTTCTTCTTCAACGCCAACGATAATATATCCGCCGCCCATGTTGTCAATGTCATTCGCAAACGCGCAGATTGAGCGAATGATGGGAGCCGGGTTATAATCCGCTTTAAATTCAATTCTGTTTGATTCTATAATCCTTTGATTGATAAGATCTTCAATGTTTACGGGAACAGCCATTGTTCCGGTCCATCCTTTCATTAATTTAAGAACAGTACAGGCCGCTGTCTGTGAACTGTATTTCCAGTATAGCACCTGTCCCGGATAACATCAAGTTCGCTAGCCGATAAACGTAAACACGATTAATGCGAAGGAGACGAAAGCAAATAATATCATTCCACGGTTCAGGCATACTGTTTTCAGCTTCATTCCCCGGGGCAGTTCAAGCTCCGATGTATGAAAACTGACCTTGTGGACATTAACGCAGAACAGTACCAGTCCGGCAAGGCTGAGGACGATCAGCGTCAGTATGTAAATTGCAAAAGGAAGAATCCCGCTTAAAGATTCAAAATGGATGCTGTTCAGCAGTGCCGGCACTAATACGCTGCCCAAAAAGTTGATCAGCATATGCAGAGCTGTGGAATATCTGAGCTTCCCGGTTTTCAGATAAATATATCCGAATACAAGTCCTAATGCAGACGCATAGAAGAACTGGGACAGGTTTCCGTGGAAAAGCCCGAATACGACTGCCGACGTAACGACTGCCAGCTTCTCGCCATAGATGTTTGTGCGGTCGATAAACTGTTTCCGGAAAATATATTCCTCAATGGAGGGGGCTAAAATGACTATGACCAGTACCCGCAGCCACAGGGAATCGTCCGTCACGTAAGTGAGGACCGGATTTTCGGCTGTCAGATGGAATGCTGTCTGTATCATCGTCAGGATGATATTGCCGGCAATATTGCCTATATACATTGCAGAAATACTTATAATGACGGCAGACGCAAACTCTCCCGGTTTCAAAGAGTGTCTTTCGCGCGGAGAGGCAGGAGCGCGTCTGATGATCAGGAGACCGGCTGGAACCGCCGCCAGATATATGGGAGCAAATGTGCACAGCCAAAGAACCCAGGACGGACTCTCCTCCTGCGGGCAGATAAATTCCGCAATACTGCCGGCCGCGAGCTGAAGGATCGCGGAGACTGCCAGAATTGCGAACACTCCCAGTCCAAGTATGGAAAACTGCCGTCGCGCCAGCTTAATGTCCCCATGGAAAACCACGGCGTTTTGCCTGCCGCCTTTCGGGTCGATAAAGATCGGTGAAAGCCCGAAGAACAAGAAGCCCAGTCCAAAATTAAAGGCAGCTGCGCCAGTCATACTGATTATCGTATGCCCGGATACGATACCGAGTGCGGCGATGGCTATGTCTGGCAAAAGTCCGAAATAGATAAACATGATCTGAACGATCTGCTTGATTGTCTCTCCGGCGGCAACAGGCACAGACAGACCGATAAACGCGCCCACATTTGTGGCGTAAAAGTCAACTGAAACGATAAACGGAACCCATGCAAGCGAAACGAAAAGATTTGATCCTGTAATCCAGGCTCCGGCGATGACAGCAGGAAGCACATCCAGAAGACAGTTTGCCGTTCCTCCCATCAGCGACCAGAACAGCTTCGCCCATGTACTTTCCGGAATCAGCAGAAAGTAATCCATCTTCGTGTCCTGCTCCAGAGGATTTCCCAGAGAACGGAAAAAGGACATCGCCGCGAGCGCCAGCGCGATTGGCATGATACTCTCATTGTGGGAGACAAATCTGCAAAACAGAGCTATTCCGGCCGATACCGCCAGATAGAGCTCCATTGTCTTTGTAAGGAAGCCGAGGTGTGAAAAACGGAATCGGTTGTAAAGAGCTTTGAAGAAGAAGATGTTTGCGCCCGCTCCATAACGCATGCCGTCCCGCCGCAGGTTATCGCTTCTGTCTTTTTTGCGCTTAAAAACAATACCGGCGGATTTTCCGGACTGGGCTTTTTCCAGAAGTTCGGCGGTTTCCTCGGACTTTGCCATGGCGTCTTCATAGAAATCGGCGCGGATATTCCAGATCACATAGATGAGCAGCGCTCCCGAAATCACAAGAGCGAAAAAGCATAAGGCAGTTCCGGGGATATTGTCCTCCAGCGCAAAGACGCAGAGTCCCTTGATCCAGCCCCACAGTGGGATGTATCGGGTAATTTTGGCGTTAAAAAACAGCGCGGCAGCTTTCAGACAGCTTTCGCTGCATTTGACAGAAAAAACAGCGAAGCTGCCGGCAATCGTCAGCAGTAATCCGTAAATGGCCGGACGCAGGTACCGCCTGATCGCGGTATGCGTAGTGGAAAGCGTGTAAAGCAGTACTTGTATGAGCGTTCCGAACACAACCGTAAAGATCCACGCCGCGATAAGAGTCAGAGCAGCCCAACAGTCAAGTCCGGCATTGAATATCAGGTTTGGCAGCTGGAACAGCATATATACGCTTCCCAGCACCGCTATGCCAAGCTGTGTCGCGAGACGGAACATAAGCACGGACTGCGGCTTCATCGGTGAGGCGAACAGGAGATTGACGTCTGCCGGAAGGAAGATCCTGCTGCCGTTTTTATCCGCGCTCAAGGCGCAGAATACAAACATTGCCAGAACAACACCGCCGACGATCAGTTCTATAAATTCATTTGTTTCGATTCCGGCTGCTTCGGAAAAAGAAGGTTCAGAAAGCGTGGATTCCTCTGATTCCATGACCGCCTGCTGGTGTGGACTGTCCGGATGCCCGGAGGAGTCTGCAAGGAACCCCGTGAATAATCCGATTGCGATACCTGCGGCAAGACAGACTGCAAAAAAGATAAGTACCCATGTCTTAAACAGTTTTTTCAGCTGATTTTTGAATGTATGCAGCGCATAATAGGAAAAAAGTCTCATTTTGCCTGACCCTCCCATGACGTGCCTTCCTCGCCGGGTGTTTCGTCCGTCCGGTCGGCGCCTTCTGTCATATCAAAGAATAACTGTTCCAGCGTTCGGCCATCCTTATCCAGTTCATCGCGGGCAACATTGGCAAGAATGGATCCGTGATCCATAATGATCGTCCGGTCCCACAGCATATCCACGCTGTCGATAATATGCGTGCTGACCAGCATTGTGCGTCCTTCTGTCCGCATTTCTTCAAACAGCAGCTTCAGCTCCTTAATGGCATGAGGATCGAGACCGATCATAGGCTCGTCCAGCAGCAGGACTTTTGGTTCCGGCAGCAGGCCGAGGCATATGTTCAGCTTTTGCTGCATTCCTTTGGAAAGCTCGTCGCCGAATTTCTTCTGTTTGTCTGTAAGTTCAAACCGGCGGAATAATTCCTCCATCCGGACTTTATAATCGTTCAGTCTGTATGCACGGGCGATAAATTCCATGTGCTCCGATACGGTCAGGTTCGGATACAAAGACGGCATTTCCGGGATATATCCGAGCAGCCTTCTTGCATCGGCAGTTTTGTTGGGATAACCGCCGACTGTTATTTCTCCATCATAACGTAAAAAGCCGATGATGGATTTCATAATTGTGCTTTTTCCGGCTCCGTTCGGCCCCAGCAGCACCGTGACGCTGCCCGGATCGAGATGAAAACTCAGATCGCTGCAGGCGGTGACTTTGCCGTACTTTTTGGTAACATGAGATACGTTCAGCATTTCTTTGCGTCCCTCCTTTATTGTGAAAGCCCCGGACGGTGGCCATCGACAAGCATGAAAGTTTAGTCTGAAAACAATAATAGTGTAACATCTGTTTCGGGGTACATCAAGCTAAATTTATTCTGCTGACAGGAATGTGAAACACAGCTTTCTGATTGTAAAACCTGAGTTGCCATGGTATGATACAAGTAACAGGAAAAGAGATTTTCTTGACGGCAGCATATAATAAAGGTGGTGAATCCTTTGGGAGTAAAAGATACGGTAACAACAAAATATATGAGACAGAATGAAATCTTTGCTGACGCTTTTAATTATTTTATATATGACGGTGAGCAGGTTATCCATCCGGAAAGCCTGGAGGAACTTGACACCCGTGAGATAGATGTTCCCTATGGTGGAGAAAAGGGAGCGAAGCAGCCGGTACAAAAAACCAGGGATGTTATCAAATCGGTTATTGCGATGATGGATAGACGTACCGCTTATCTGCTTTTGGCAATCGAAAACCAGTCCAGTATCCACTATGCGATGCCAGTAAAAAATATGGTTTATGATGCACTTCAATATGCGAAGCAGGTGGAAGAAGCGATAGCTTCCCACAGATTGTCGGGTGATTATAAAAATGCCGGCAGCGACGAATATCTTTCTGGCTTTATGAAAGAAGATTATTTATTGCCGGTGGTGACGCTGGTTGTATATTTTGACTTGAAAGAATGGGATGGTCCGTTATCAATTCATGAAATGTTTTTCAGGCAGGATGCAAGGGTGCTCGCACTGGTTCCGGATTACAAAGTTAATTTGATTGCACCAGCTTCGATAAAGGATGAAGATTTTGGAAAATTCCAGAGTTCTTTGAAAGAAGTGTTGTCATTTATCAAATATGCAGGAGACAAGGATGAATTGAAAAGGGTATTGGATGCAGACGAAGCTTTCCGCCATTTGGGGAGAGATGCGGTGGATGTGTTAAATGCCTGTGCAGGTGCCAGGATAGCAGTAAAAGAAGGTGAGGAGGCGATTGATGTGTGTTTGGCCATACAACAAATGAATGAGGAGGCGGCTCAGGAAGCGGCTCAGAAAGAAAGAATTTCTACACTGTTCGCTAATATTAAGAACCTTATGGAAAAAATGGGATGGTCTGCGGAACAATCTATGGATGTATTGAGCGTTTCTGATAGTGATCGAAAGGCGCTATGGCAACTGCTTAAATAAAATGCAGAATAAGCCGGGCAGTTATCAATCAAATCTCACTCCTTTACGATTATACAGCAAGCGTGAAAGCCCTTGAAGATGCTATAAAAGCGAAAGGAAACACAGTGGATGAACGGAACACTTTTGATTATTGAGGATGATCTGGATCTCCTGGAAGGACTGGCCTTTTCCATGGAGAAGGAAGGCTGCCGGGTACTGACGGCGAAAAGCTGTGCGGAAGGCAGGAAGGTGCTGAAAACAGAGCCGTGCAGCTGTATTCTGTTGGACTGCAATCTCCCGGACGGAAGCGGATTTGACTTTTGCAGACAGGTGAAGGAGCGCCGGGAGATCCCGATTCTCATGCTGACGGCGCGGGATACGGAAATGGACGAGGTCAAGGCGCTGGAGCTTGGGATGGATGATTTTATGTCGAAGCCGTTCTCGCTGGCTGTGCTGAAAGCGCGGCTCCGGAAGCTGATGCAGAAGGAGAGGAAAGCAGACCGGCTTGTCTCCGGCGGTATCGTGGTGGATAAGGACAGATGCAGGGTTTTTCGCGGGGAGGAGGAGATTTCGTGCAGCAGGATTGAGTATCAGCTTCTTGTATATTTTATGGAAAATAAAAATCAGGTGTTGTCAAAGGAGCAGATTCTGGCATCCGTGTGGGACAGTCAGGGGAGATTCGTCGATGACAGCACGGTCTCCGTCAATATCAGGAGGCTGCGTGCGAAGATTGAGAACGACCCGAAAAACCCGGAGCGAATCCGAAATGTTTACGGAATCGGCTATATCTGGAGGGAAGACGGAGTATGATACTGGGAATTGCGGCTGCGGCCGCGCTGATCGCTGCAATCTGGCTGCGGCACAAAAACAGACGGATGTACCGGGAGATCGACCGAATGCTCGATGAGATTCTGAACGGAGATGAGATTACATATTCGGATATCCAGGAGGGTGAACTGTCCGCTCTTGCAAGTAAGATTCTGCGGATTCGGGAGAATATTGAAAATGAGACGTATCAGGCGCAGCGGGAGAAAGAGCAGGTCAAGAGTCTGATCTCCAATCTGTCACATCAGCTCAAGACGCCGCTCACGAATGCCTGCATGTATTGTGAACTTTCTGCGGAGGAGGAAGATCCCGGTCGGCAGAAAGTATTTCAGAAAAAGATGAAAAAACAGCTGGAAGAGATTGACTGGATTTCAGGCTCCCTGTTCAAGATGGTGAAACTCGAGCAGGGAGCGTTTGTTTTTGCACAGAAAGCACGTGAAAATCAGCAAAATACGCCTGCGAGGGCGGCGCAGATTCCGGTATTCGTGTTCCGGAACAGGATTTCCTGGGATACACCTGCATGGACGGAGACAGCGCAGGGAGAAATGACAGGAAGAGGTTCCGATATATTTCCCATAGACGGGACATCCCTGCTTCAGACGCTGACCAGAGCGGTCAACGAGATTTATCTGAAAGCGGAAAAGAAAGGAATCGGGCTTATCACGGAGCCGTTTGAGGACTGCCGTCTTTTACACAACAGCAAATGGACCGCGGAAGCGTTTGCGAACATCCTGGAAAATGCGGTCAAATATACGAGTCCCGGAGGACAGATCCAAATCCGGGTCAACCGTATGGAACTGTACACGGAGGTGCAGTTTGAAGACAATGGGATCGGGATCCGTCAGGAGGAATTGACCGATATTTTCAAGCGCTTTTACCGGGGAAGCAATGCGGAGAACGCGGAGGGATCGGGGATTGGCCTGTATCTGGCACGCCTGATTCTGGAAAAGGAAGGAGGGTATCTGACTGTAAAGTCGGAGGTCGGCACGGGAAGCTGTTTTTCAGCATTCCTACAAAACTGTCAGAATTGAGCATTCTTTTGTCACTAGAATGCAGGAATTTCCTGTTACACTGAATTTTGAAGTATACAGGGAAGCGTTGTCGCAGATCTGAAGCTTTCCTGACAGAAAGGTGGATGCAGGTATGGAAATTTTGCAGGTGAAAGAGGCTGACAAGGTGTACGGCCAGAAGGAGACGGCAGTGCACGCGCTGAAAAAGGTGAGTTTTTCCGTCTCACAGGGTGAGTTTGCCGCGATTGTCGGGTCGTCCGGCTCCGGAAAGAGTACGCTGCTGAATCTGATTGGAGGACTGGATGTGCCGACCGGCGGGGAGGTTGTGATACGGGGCCGCAATATCGCGGCGCTGACGAGGAAGGAACTGACGATTTTCCGAAGAAGGAACATAGGTTTTGTGTTTCAGAATTACAGTCTGATGCCGGTGCTGAATGTCTATGACAATGTCGCGCTCCCGGTGACTTTTGATCGGGGAAAGCATGTGGATCATGCGTATATTCAGGAGCTTCTCGCGGAACTGGGGCTGTGGGAAAAGAGGGACCGCTATCCGAATGAGCTTTCCGGCGGGCAGCAGCAGAGGGCGGCGCTGGCGAGGGCTCTGGCGAACAAACCTGCGCTCATTCTTGCCGACGAGCCGACCGGAAATCTGGACTCGCGGACGGCGATTGAGGTGGTCGGGCTTTTGAAGAACAGCTGTCAGCGATATAATCAGACAATTCTCATGGTGACGCACAATGAAGCGCTGGCGCAGACATGTGACCGGATTCTTCACATTGAGGATGGAGTGCTGCTGCCGAAGCGGGTACAGCGGACGTATGTTGAGGACAGTGAACTGTTTTCGGGACGGGTGCGGCAGACGCGCACTGAGGCCGATAAATTACAGATGGAGAACGGCAGCAGAGACTGTCGGGGCAAAGGAAGACGGCAGTGTGGATAAGGGAAAGGCAGGTGAATGATATGAAGAACCTGTTTCATCTCGCCGTATCTTATATCCGAGTCTGCCGCGGACAGACGCTGGCGCTTTTTTTCGGAATCCTGCTGTCGGCGGCGCTGTTTACCGGGGTTGGATCTTTATTTGAGAGCGGAAGGGCAGCCGCGCTGGAGCATGCCAGAGCGCAGTACGGGGACTGGCATTACTCGACGAGAGGTGACGCAGCCTGGGTAAAGGGTTTCAAAGAAGAATTCTTTACCGGGAAATCGCGGGGAGAAGGATATCAGCTGGAAAAATTCGGTATGGAAACCGTGCGGAAAGTAATCGAAGAGCCCATGCCGCTGCAGCTTGTCTGTGCGGATCAGAATTATCTCGACATGATGGGGAGAAGTCTTGTGGAGGGGATTTATCCCAAAAAGGAAAATGAGATCGCGGCGGACGTGCAGACACTGCGGAATCTGAATGTTCCGGCGGAACCAGGAAGCGAGGTTACGCTGGACGGCGAAACCTTTACGCTTAGCGGGATCCTGACAGAGATGCCGGAAAAGCTTTCTGAACTGACGGGGAACTTTGCGCAGGTGTTTGTGAATGACACGCTGGATTATGGGAAGAACGGCACGTTTCTGTACCTGAAATTTCAGGAGAACGGGAAGGTTTACCGGCAGGAAATGGCTTTCTGCAGTCATTTCGGGATCGGTGCGGACGGTCTGACCCGGAATAACGGACTTGGCTCGCTGGCGGGAGCCGAGATGCCGGCGAATGTTCTGGAAACCATAAAGTTCGGACTGGAAAACAAAGGAGCGGGGATTCCGTATATCTGGGGAGTGCTGAATGCCCGCGGATTGATGACGGAGCGGGGAATTCTGTTCGTGCTGGGTATTTTCGGCGTATTTATCATTTTCAGTCTGTTTCAGATTTCGGTCGGCAGGAGGATGGCCGGGTACAGTGTAATGCAGGTGCTGGGAATGACGGATTTTCGGACGTTCGGACTTCTGCTTCTGGAGCTGTGCCAGATTTCTGTGGCGGCTTACCCGGCCGGAAGTGCACTGGGAAACTTTGCAGCGTTTCTTCTTTATAAAAAAGCGGGACGCATTTTTATCCCGCAGGATCAGAGGGTGCACACCGGGAATGTTGAAGAGAAACTGGCAGATATGGCGGCGAATCTCACGGACGCCGGCAGATTTTTCATAAACAGGACAGTGATACTTTACGGAGCGGTTTTTCTGCTTTGTTTTCTGATACTGATCAGCTGGATGCTGGTGCGACAGATGAGAAAACGGACCGTGCGGCAGCTGATGGCGGAAGATACCGGAAAGCGCAGAAAAAACCGGAAGCTGTACAGCCTGCGCTGTGAGAACATGGCGGGCGTGCTGACACGGAAATTTATGTTTGCAAGAAGAGGCACGTTTCTGGGAATCCTGTGTTCTCTGTCCGTGGGCAGCGTCGTCTTTCTGGGAGCCGCCTATGTGACGGAAAACACAAGGATCAACAATGAGCTGACCTTCAAGGCAGACGACGGCCTCGGTTCGGATATACAGATTTATGAAGAGTCGGACAATCTTGCGGATGTGATTCCGGATAAGATGACGGACCAAATGCGGGAGGTTTCCGGCGTGAAGGAGCTTCACCCGGTGAGGTATCTGCTGGGAGAGATCCTGCTGGAAGATAATACTTTCCTGTGGCCGGAATTTTACCCCGAGCTGGGGTACGCCGGATATGAGCCGGACGCGGAACTGATGGAGAAATACAACGGTATTGCAGTGCAGACCGGGGAGGATGATTTCAGATTAAAAGTGAATATCTACGGATATGATGATGAAATGCTGGCGGATCTGGCGGATTATCTTCTGGAGGGAAGCATTGATCCGGATCGGATGCGGCGGGAGAATCTCGTGATTCTGAAAACCATAAGGGACGGGCAGGGAAATTTTGACGGGATCGACGTTCATCCCGGCGATAAAATTCCGTTAAAGACGGTGAGCAGTACCTCCGTACCCGCTGAAGCGTATAAATTCCTGGAAAAGAGCGGAGCGCAGCAGTCGGCATCCCGGCCCTCCAGTGAAGAAGACAGCAGCGGGAGCGGCTGGTATCAGGAGAAGACGATGGAAGTTGCCGCTGTATCCGCCCGCCCGCTGGCGAAGGTGGATACGTTTATCGGGGATTCCTGGGACATGGTGGCCGACATCATCATGACGAACGAGCAGATGCAGGAAAATTTCGGTGTGTCCGGGTATCAGACAATCAGCATCTCGCTGACGGAGGATGCAGATCCGGGACAGACGGCAGGAGAACTTGCAGAGATCAGCGCGGGAACAGCTCATCGCGTGGTGAAGGATTACAGCGGGCAGATCGCGGCGCAGAATCTGTACCTGACACAGAAGATGCTGTTTTTCTATGGGATTGCGGCGGTGCTCCTTGGCATCGGTATCCTGCATATCGTGAACAGCATGCAGCATCTGGTTCAGGAGCGGCGCCATGAATTCGGAATTTTGCGCGCGATGGGGATCACGGACGCAAATTTCTGCCGGATGCTGGCGAGAGAGGGACTGCGCTACGGAATTTATTCCGGTCTGGTGATCACGGTTCTGTTCTTCTTCGTGCAGAGGATCCTGTATTTCTTTCTGGTACACGTGTATCTGTATCTGCAGACACGCACGTTTCTCTCAGGTCTGCCGTTTTTTGGGGTGCTTGTTCTGAATGTCGTGATCTGCGTTTCTTCCGTGCTGTTCTCAGGGAGGACCGTGCTGAAGCAGCAGATTACGGATGTGATACGAAAGTAACGGCGGCAGTCCATATTCCGGCGGCAAGATACTTTGGAAATGCCGCTGCTGCCGTAATCTTTGCGCGATATTGACTCCAAATGTATATTTTTCCTAAAAAAATACAGAATCAGGCTGGATAATTTGGACATTATATGCTATACTCAAACTTGCAGTAAGTGTAAATCTTATTTGTTTGCATACTATCTTTTTTCCGGTTGTGCAGAGGCGGAAGGATTATGGGGGCAGACAGGTTTAAGGTTTGTAAATCATTTTTGGTAAGGAAGGTGAGCAATTGGAGAATCGTACCAAGTATAAGCTAAAAGCGGGCGACGAACTGGCCTCGATCCTGGCCGGTAAGGATAATCTGTTCGTCATCGCCTGCAACAAATGCTTTAAGGAGTTTGATACCGTTGATGAGCCGGATCTCGGCGAGTTTGAGAAGATCGCCGCTGAGAACGGAAAGACAATCACAGGCAGTATAAAAGTTGACTTTTTGTGCAACAAGACTCAGACAGAGAAAAAGCTTCAGGACGTTGTTCCGGAAGGTACGGAGAATATCGTTGTGATCTCCTGTGGTCTTGGCGTTCAGACGGTCGCGGATATGAAGAAGATGCCTGTGTTTGCGGCTGCCAATTCGCTGAATTATACAGGACACCACGGCATGGCTCTGACCAAGAAGAGCTGTGATGCGTGCGCGCAGTGCTTCCTGAATATTACGGGCGGTATCTGTCCGATCGTTGACTGTTCGAAGAGCCTGGTCAACGGACAGTGCGGCGGCGCAAAGAACGGCAAGTGTGAAGTGGACAGCAATAAAGACTGTGCGTGGGAAAAGATTTACAGAAGACTGGAGAAGCAGGACCGTCTTGAGGAATTTTTGAATCAGCCGGTTCAGATCCGTGATTACTCAAAGACAAACTTCAAGTTTGTCAATGACTATGTGAAGTCGATCCGCGAGAACAGGCTTGAGGGCTACTATGGCGGCGTTCATCCGTCAGAACGCAAGGAGCTTTCCGAGCACATCCCGCTGGTGAAATTCCCGGATCCGGAAGTCGTGGCAATCCCGCTTTCGATGCATGCGGGCGCTCCGGCGACTCCTGTCGTGGAAGTGAACGACACAGTCAAAGTCGGACAGAA
>CANQAR010000071.1 GCA_947588845.1 uncultured Lachnospiraceae bacterium | reverse complement strand
AGCAGCGTGAGCGTCTGCCAGATCAGCTCCGTCGCCTCCCTGTTGCTTTCACAGGCCAGATGCGCTTTTTCCCGGAGTTTGATGAAATCCGCGTCCAGTGTGTTTGGATAGGAAGTCGTATTGCACTTAAAGCCGATCATGCCGATAATCTCTGTGCGCACATCTACCCGCGGAAACAGCGTATTCTCCTTAATGTAATCCTTAACACTCAGCGTCAGGAACAGAAAAACAGTAAAGAACAAAATGGTGCCCAGCAGCGAACCCATCGGGGCATGGCTTTCTACGCGGCGCAGAATCTCCGGAGCGATATAGAGCTGCGTCAGGCTGTACAGAATCTCCAGTGCCGCGGTCAGCACGCAGAACAGCAGGACCTGTTTCCTCGTTTTCCAGGCAAGCTTCACCATCCAGGCGACATTCTGAGCGATACTGTATTTCGGTTTTGTTTTTTCTTTCATTTTAACTCCATTCCGCCGCCTTTTGGATGGCGGCACAAACAGCGATGAAAATCCGTTTTCACATTGCTTCACGGGCATACCATATCACAAAAATTCATCCCCGGATTTTTCCGGGGATGAATTGTCATTTCCGTGTGATAAACTGCAGTTATTACAAAATATTCTTTACATTTGGAATCAAAATTAGTTTTTGATTATCATATGGAATAAATTCTTCTACATCCATATTCTGTGATGTCATACCACTTCTCCATTTTATTACAGAACCTATATGACAGTATAAATTTGATAATCTTTGATATTTTGATTTAAAAATATTAATATCTGACAGCTCTGGATTACTGGTAGAATACCATGACAATCTGTCTCCGTTATAAACCAACAGTATTTCTGAACCCATCTTGGACAATTGGATTGCTTTCCTTGCGCACATTGTCATTGAAACATTAAAAGCATCTGCTAATCGTGATATGTTGGAAAACTTGATTAAACCGTCAGGAAGATACTCTTTCAACTTTATTTTTGGCAACAAGAGTTCAGAAGCAAATGCATTGGCCTGCTGTTCCTGGTTAATTGAATTAAGTCGATCACTGTTCGTATCATATAAGTTTTTACAGCAATACATGGATTCCCCATGTAGCAAAAAATGTCCCAACTCATGAGAGACTATAAATCGTCTTCTATGCTTATTACTAATCCTATTGCTTATAATTATAATTTTACATCCATTACTGCAGATTAAATATCCGTCATTATCAGTATCCCTGTAAACAACATCTATCCCTAATTCGTAGCATATTTTATAAGGATCTGCAATCACACCTTCAAATCCCTGCTGACGGGCGAACTCGGCCCAATCCATAATTTCCTCTTCAGTCATTGTTTCTCTTTTTTATCTCCTCACAAATGATGGATTTGTCATGCTCAGTAATTTGCCCCCCCTTTGCGGCAATTTTATAGGCCGTATTGTTGCTCGATTCTTCCAGATACGCTCTGATGTCCGTACGTAATAAACGCCACTCTCTTCCAACCTTATACGCTTTGATTCTTCCATCCCGAATCATATTATAAATTGTCTGATTGCTGACACGAAGATATTTTGCCGTTTCCTCTAAGTTAAGAATATCCACAGCAGGTTTTGAATCGAACGCCTGTATTAATCTTTCAATCATTTTGGCTTCGTCAGAAGTATATACAACATTTTCACAGTTTTGACATTTATAAACATTAAGTCCCTTAATAATGATATCCTTACCATTAAAATGAAATTTTTGTTCTGTCGTTTCCGGAAGCATTTTCTCTCCACATTCATCACATATCCTGAAATCAGCCATAGTCTGTCTAACCTCCATTGAACAATCTATTATTTTACAATTAATTACATCCGCTTTTCCTTACCAGACATGGATTTTGTCCATTTAGTCTGCTCCATACATCTTCATCAACATATTCTGCCGTTATAACACGAATTTCTGAATCAGGATTTTCCTGAATAATACTAATGACAATCACATCATGTTCATCCTCAGGAGAATATACAAGAAGCCTGTCATTTGCATGCTGTTTCCCTGGTGTATGAGATTTTGACTGTACTTCAATAAGCTGATTGTTATTATCCTGCAAAATTTTCTCTACAGTCTCCGTTGAAATACCACGTGTGAGCAACTGATTCATCGCATGGCCAGTATAGGTAATATCTTTATTACAGGCCAGTGCTCTGACAGTTTCGATTAATCCCAATTATCTCCCTCCCATTTTTATATTATTTTATAATATTTTATAACAAATATAATTTAAAATAACTGCAAAGTCAAGTACTATTTTTTAATTTCCCTCCTGCTCGCCGCGCGGCCCGCATGCTGCGTCAGCAGCTAAACCCCATATGTGGGCCTGCGCATAAACGGAAAAAGCAGGCCGTGCGTTCCGCACAGCCTGCCTGCAGGTCTTCTCAGTGTTTTTCAGGTTTCAGCGTCATGCTTTTCCACGTAAACATGGAATGCATGGCCTCTCAACCCCGACATCATCAGATTCCGTATACTTCCTTGTTGTATTTCGCGATCTCGTCGTCGATGATCGGATCCACATGCGGGAACAGGCAGCCCGGTCCGCCGTATGTGATGCACGGAATGTAGTGTCCGCCCGGCGCGTAGGTCTCGCACGCACGGCGTACTTCCTTGCGGATCTCTTCCTCGGTGGAGTCCGCGCGGTCCACGATCGAAGCGTCGATGCCGCCCATCAGCGTCATGCGGCCTGCCAGCTGTTTCTGAAGCTTCGGAATATCGTTTTCCGGAAGCGTTCCCTGCCAGATGTCGATCCCCAGATCCACCATGTCTTCCACGATCGGCTCCATGAAGGAATCCGCATGGTGCATGATGATGACGCCTTTATCTTTCATGTATTTGTAGGTCTTCTCGTACTGCGGCTTGATAAATTCACGCCATGTCTCCGGGCTGACAAACAGAGAGTTCTTGGAACCCCAGTCGTCATGGGAGAGCATTACGTCCGGCTTCAGATTGTCGACGATCAGCTTCATGTACTGGAAACGGTACTCACCGATCGCGTTGCAAAGGTCCATCATATCTTCCGGCTCAAGCAGATAATTTACAAGCATATCTTCAAATCCCATCAGGAAATGCAGTCTCTCGAATACGCCCGTCGGCATGAACGCCATCAGAAGGCTTCCGGACGCCTTGATCTCCTCTGCCTTCTCGATAAACGGTTTCCAGAGCTCCGGATCTGAACAGTTTGCCTCAAGATCCGGCATAACAAGCTGATCTCTCCACTCGGTGATATCCTTGATTACTTTGTTCTCCGCTGTCACATGCGGCATTGCGGCCACCTGGTTCGCCGGCCAGAGAATTGTCGTTCCGAAACGGTCGATCAGCGGATCCATACCCGGATGACGGTTGCCGCGGATATAAGAAGAAGCCGGGCTTGGCGGATAAAATACCGTACCTTCAAACTGCTTCAGCAGACGCTCCGGTTTGCCGTCAACTTTGATTGTCTCAAGAAAAAGTTCTTTTGCTGTCATGATTTACTCTACCTCCTGAAAAATATGATTTGTCTGCGGGTTCCTCTGCATTGTTCAGGACTTGTCTGCGAGTTCTGACGCGGAATTCGGATCTGCATCAGCAGACATCTTCCGGTCTGAATCTCAGGCGCATCCTCACGGAACTTTGGCATTTCTGCACAAAGACCAGCACTTACAATATTTTTACAACAATTATAATTGCACCGGTTCAAAAAGTAAATCCGACATAAGGTTTCATTATTTTTCAATCCGTTCGTACTTTTTGTCGGATTTGTTGGACAACATTCACAATCAGAGCGAAATGTCCGGAAATCCCGGGAGCTCGCGCAAAATGTCACGAAAGCGGCATTTCTGTGCATACCTGAGTATGTATAAAAGCCTCCGGCGGAGGGTTTTCTGTATCGCAGAGCGTTGCTATTGGTCACTAAATTTACGTCTTGACAAATGTCATTACATAACCGTAACCTTGCCCACGAGTCTCATACGCGGGTCCTGAATTTTAAGTTCAGATTTCTCCGAATCGGTGGTATACTATGTATGATGCCAGGAACGAAAAGTCATGCGTTCCATGTTCTCATGGAAAAGCATAACACTGAGCTTTCACAACAACTCATGTCAGACAGGAGAACACAATGATTCCTTTCAAACTGAATATGAATATCATAAACGACGCTTTTTCAGAAGTGTTTACAAAAATTTCCCTGCATGCGCCGGATGACGCGGCTTTTCTGGAGGATGTGCGCCTTTTTGCCGCGGGCCAGTCGTTTCTCCAGCGTTACCTGTACATAATCAAAGCAGAAGATCTGATTTTACTTCCAGAATATTTGCGGGGATTCTGCTTTATCGTGGCGGGGAAAGCGGACATTGCCGCCTTTCCCGGATTCTGTTATGCCCTGTTCGTGGAAGATGAACCAGATCCGCTCCAGCTCCTCGCGCTGGCACAGGACACGTTTGAGAAATACCGGAACTGGAACATGAAGCTTCACGAAGCCCTGGATTCCGACGCTCCGCTTGACGCCATGCTGCAGGCAAGCCGCGGCATTTTCAACAACCCCATTTTTGTCCATGATCACAGCTTCAATGTTCTGTCCTACTCTCACCGTGTCCCCGGCATGCTGACGTGGGAGAGGGACCCCCGCACCGGGAATGAGATCATCCCGCTTGGCATGATCAATGATTTTAAAGTGGAGGCCGCGTATCTGCACACGCTCAGCACCACGGAACCCTCCCTCTATCCCCCGGAACAGAGGGGTTATCCGATCCTCTACATGAATATCTGGCAGGACGACCGCTACGAAGGGCGTATCTGCGTGGATGAGCTGGAAACGCCGATTCTGCCGGGCCAGTATCCCGCGATCGGTCATCTCGCAAAGCTGATCGTCCGGTCCCTGAAAAACCACAGGCTCATGCAGTTCAACCTTACGGGCAGCACGGAACGGTTTTTCCGCGATTACCTCTCCGGAGAGATAACGGATTCCTCACAGATTCTGAAAATGATGACGCGGCTCAGCTGGAACCGGTATGACAGCTACCTCTGTCTGCGTCTGAGCTCCGGACAGCAGGATCTGCGCATGATGTCCTCCGCCGGCGCGCTCGGCTATATCGAGTCCCAGATACCGGACAGCTGTGCATTCGTCTATCAGGACGGGATTTCCGTGATCGTCAACCTGACCTACTCCAATATCAGCATTCCGGACATCCTGAGCAGCCTCGCCCTCCTTCTGCGGGAAGGACTTATGAAAATGGGGGCAAGCTCGGAGATCAAGGATTTTCTGCTGATTCCGGAAGGATACTATCAGGCTGTGACCGCGCTGAATCTCGGCCTGCAAAGTTCCAGCATGATCTGGTGCTACCGCTTTGACGATTACTTTCTGGATTTCCTCTATATGAAAGCAGAAGAATCACTCTCTCCGCAGCTCCTTTGCTCCCAGAAGCTGACGATCCTGAAAGAATATGACAGGACAAACCATACAGATTTGTACACGACACTGAAGACGTTCCTTGAACTGGAACGGAATGTGCTGCAGACCTCCAAGCGGCTGTTCATCCACAGAAGCACTCTGTTCTACCGCCTGGACCGGATCTGCAAGATCGCGGATATCAACCTCGACGACGAGAAAGAGCGGCTGGTTCTGAGCATCTCCTTCTACTTTCAGAAACTGGAAGAGCAGCAGAGTCCCCAAAAGTAGGGGAAGCTGCTGCCCTTATTTCATCTTAAAACTGCATATACACGAAATCCGCCGGATTGTATCCGGGTCCGTAGACGCCGAATATGACAAGCGCCAGAATCCCGAAATACAGGACGAGCCACCGCACGATAAACGGTCTCTCGTCGAGCATGGCGCGGATCGTTGTGCCGCCGTTTCTTTCCTGGATCTGGCTGACCCGGAAAAGAAATACCGTGCTGACCAAGAGCAGCACATACTCCGGTATGCAGAGTCCCATACCTGCGATCTGTTCCATTCCCGCGGCAATGTTCCAGTCCGTGAACGCCAGAGCAAAGGTCCGCATTGCCTGTCCAAAGGACGGCGCCACATCAAACACATAGCCCACAAGAATCACGAGAAATGTGCGGAAAATCTGAAATTTTATGTACCATGCCGCTTTTGGATCGATGTGCAGCTTCTCCTGCCACCGGACAAACACCGGAGCGAGCAGCGCCGACAGCATGATTACACCGCCGTTCCAGACCCCAAATCCAACATATTTCCAGTCTGCGCCGTGCCAGATCCCCACAGTAAAAAACACGAGAAAGGAGGCCAGCGCTGTCGGCAGTGTCTTTGCGATATGCGCGCCTGCCTTCGTCTCTCCGAACTTCGACGCCCGGATCTTCTTTCCCATTCCAAAAAGCAGCGGCGACATCGCGAGCGGATAAAACAGATAGTTTTTGAACCAGTTCCCGAGGGAGATATGCCACCTGCGCCAGTATTCACTGATATTTTTTGAGAAGTACGGACGCCGGAAGTTCTCCATCAGATCGATGCCGAATATCTGCGCGACGCCCCGTGAGACATCGATTCCGCCGGAAAAGTCCGCGTAGAGCTGAAGCGCATACAACAGGATTGTGAAGGTCAGCGCCATGCCGCCGTAGCTGTCATAATCGGCGGTAACCATGTTGATCGCGATCACCGCGTGATCCGCGATGATCATTTTCTTTGCCAGTCCCCACAGAATCAGCTCCGTTCCATGCTTAAACCGCGTAAAGTCGAACCGGTGCGGCTCGTACAGCTGCTGCGCAAGCGGATTGTAAATCCCGATCGGCCCTTGAATAATCTGCGGAAAGAACGACACGAACAGCACAAATTTAAACAGGTTTTTCTGCGCCCTGGCGTCCCCCCGGTACACATCCACAAGATAACCCATCGACTGAAATGTGTAGAAGGAAATGCCGAGCGGCAGAAGCAGACGCAGCTCCGGCGCCGAAAAAGGGATACCGAAAGAACCCATTATATCACTCAGGCTGCCGGCAAAAAAATTATAATATTTCAGAAATGCGAGAATCCCAAAGTTCAGCGCAAGCGCCAGTGTCAGAACCCGGCGTTTTTTCTTTTTAATCCTGTCCTTATATTTCTTCTTCTCTTCCCGGCTCAGTTCCGATTTATGCTGTTTCAGATACTCTCCTGAAACCGCAGAAAACTCGTCCATCCGCAGCGCGAAAAACCAGGTGCTGACTGTTGTGAACAGCAGATAAGCCACATATTTATACCCTGCGAAGAGATAAAACACATAGCTCGCCGCGAGCAGTACCGTCCACTTTTGCTTTTTGAAGGGAAATAAAAAATACACGGCCATTGCCACAAGAACAAAAACCAGAAACTTAAGTGATATATAACTCAAACTACTCTCTCCGTTCCATTACTGCCGCAGAATCAAAACATATACTCCGGTTCCACAGGAATACACTCAGGATTCGGATTGAAAAATGTCTGCTGACACAGACCTGAATTCCACACACAAAACCTGCAGGCGAATCCTGAACCAAACACCCTTCTCTAATTGTTGATTGGAACGTGCAGCATCTTCTTAGCTCAAGGTCTATTATAGGGAACGACAAAACGATTTTCGTTTTGCTCGTTCCCTGCGCCGAATTTGTGCCGCTCAAGCGGCATTTTTCCGCTTCAAATTCGTGCGCATCCATCTTCCGGAGGGTTTATAGCAAACGGCAAATATTTTTGTCGTTTGCTATAAATTTATCTGTGTATATGGGACCGCGAATCATTTTCAGCCCGCCTTCTTCTGAATAGAGCGCGACCGCAGGCATCTCCCTACTGAGGAACACGGCCATTCCCTCTGTCGCGGAGTACGCGCCCGTCCGGCAGAAAACAAGCAGGTCGCCGATCTCAAGGTTTTCCAGCTCCACATCCCGCGCCAGAACATCTGCCGTTGTGCAGAGGCTTCCGCACAGCGTCCATTTTTTTACTCCGTCCTGTCCGTTCCACGCAGCTCTTCTGACACTCTCTGGTTCGCTTTCCGCACTGGTTTTCCCAGTCTTCTCTGACTCATTCCACTCAGCTCTTCTGACGCTTTCCGATTCGTTTTCTGCACTGATCTTTAATTCTCTTCCGACGCCTTCCTTCTTCTCGCTCCTTCTGCTCCCACACACGGACTCATTCAACTCTCTCTTTACCTCTGTAGAAGCAGCGCATTCATTTTTGATATGAATAATCCTCGGGATCTGCATCCCCTGGATCTGCCCGTCATACTTCAGCTGATGAAGTCCTCCGTCAAGAATCGCATAGTGAATGCCACAGTTTGTTTTCGTGTCCATCACCCGCGTGAGATAGTATCCGCAGGGCGCGGCAAAAAATCTGCCCATCTCAATGGTCAGACTGTACTTCTGCGCGATTTCCTGAATTTTTCCCGAAACTGCCGCAAGCCGCTCCGCCTCCAGTTCATCGGCATTTTCTTTAAAATAATCAACAGCGAGGCCCGTCCCGTACTCGATCTTTCTTATGATAAATCCGGTTTCCGCCCTGATTTTGTCCGCAAATCTGGAAATATAATCCAGTTCTTTTTCAATCAGGGCCGGCTTCTTTTTCTGGGTTCCCGTAAAATAATGAAGTCCCGCAAAATCAATCCCCTCATAATCTTCTCTGCGATTGATCAGTTTTAGAACATCCTGCTCATCCATGCCAAACTGACTGCCGCCTGTCACACGGATCAGCACCGGGACTTTTCTTCCTCTCTCCCGTGCCGCATGATCGATCAGCTCCGCGTGAAGATAACTCTCGGCTGTGAACGTCCCAACCCCATCGTCCATCGCGCGCGCGACATCCGCCGCGGTCTTATTGACACCTGAAAAAATAATCTTTGCAGGGTCAATCCCCACTCTCTCACAAATCGCAAGCTCCCCGGGGCTGCAGACCTCAATCCTGTCAAAGACATCCGTAAGACTGCCCAGCAGGAACGGGTTAGCCTTTATGGAAAAGCAGAGTCCCGTCCTGCTGCCGAATTTTTCTTTTACAAGCTGCGCCCTCTGCACAAATTTGTCCGTGTCAAAGATGTACAGCGGCGTTTTTAATTCATCCATGTTACTCATCCTGAAGCTGCTCGATCAGAGTCATGATTGCCTCCGCCGAGTCAAAATTCTCCGGCACCAGATGGCTGGGCCTGATCTCGATGTCAAACGCGTCGTTGATCTCCCCCACAATCGAAACTATGTCAAAGGAGCCCAGTATCTCATCCGTGACGAGCGCCGTCTCATTTTCAAAATCCACATCCGGTCTGATCGCATTCAAAATTTCCATTAATTCGTCCATTTTTCTTCCCTTTCTTCTTCATAGTATCCACAACACACACATTTCTCTCTGTTTCATTTCTTCCGCATCTCACAGCACACAGCTTCTCCGCTCTGTTTCACCGCGGAAACTTCCATTTTCTTTTTCTCCGCGCCTTGCAGCTCACAGTTTCTCTGATCTGTCCCACGGCGGAAATTTCCAATTTCTTTTCTCCGCGCCTTGCAGCTCGCAGTTTCCCTGCTCTGTTTCACCGCGGAAACTTCCATTTTCTTTCTCTCCACACCTTGCAGCTCGCAGTTTCCCTGCTCTGTTTCACCGTGGAAACTTCCATTTTCTTTCTCTCCGCACTTTGCAGCTCGCAGTTTCCCTGCTCTGTTTCACCGCGGAAATTTCCAATTTCTTTTCTCCGCGCCTTGCAGCTCACAGTTTCTCCGCTCTGTTTCACCGCGGAAACTTCCATTTTCTTTCTCTCTGCACCTTGCAGTTTGCAGTTTCCCTGCTCTATCACACAGACCGGAACAAATTTTTGCTTCATTTCTTCCTGCCGCGCGGCGCCCCAAACATGTCCTTCAGCGCCTGCATGTCCGTCTTCCCGTTTGGCAGGACAGGAAACTGCTCAAGACGGACCACCTTCCCCGGACACATGAACCCGGGCAGCGCCTTCCTGAAATACAGAATAATTTCCTTCGGCAGCGCATCTCCCGTGTAGAACAGAAACAGCCGCTCTTTCTCCCCATCGTACAGTGCGCAGCACTCCTCAATATTTTCGATCTGCTTCGCGGTGCCCTCGATCTCATCCAGCTCGATGCGGTGTCCCAGATGCTTGATCTGCCGGTCTTTTCTCCCGTGAAATTCGAGTAGTCCGTCCTCTCTGTACCTGCCATAATCTCCGGTCTTGTAAATCAGCTCGCGGTAATTCGGATTGAGCGGATTCTGGACAAACGACTCTGCCGTCTTTTCCGGACTTCTGTAATAGCCAAGCGCAAGACACGGGCCTCCGACACAGATTTCCCCGATCTCACCCGGCTTTGCCGCGGTTCCGTCCTCCCTCAAAAGAAGAATCGAGTAATTCTCATATGGCACGCCGATCGGAAGCACCGTATCGTCCGAGACTTCGCCGTTCACCACATAGTACGTGCATGACGCGGTAGCCTCTGTAGGGCCGTACTGATTCACAAACATCACATCCGGCAGATTCTGCTGCCAGATCTTCAGATACCTGCATGGCATCACAGAGCCGGAAAAGCATACCTTTTTAAGGCACTGCGGTTTTCCCGCCTCAAACGCCTGCAGCCTGGCAAGAAGCTCGATACCAGCCACGCTCCAGCACAGCGCCGTGACTCTGTTTCTGTTGAGCGTCTCAAAAAGTTTCAGCGGCATTGAAAATTCATTTTTCGGAATGATGACGCAGGAAGCTCCTGTCCTGAGCGGGAGGTAAATGTCGCGGATCGCGGCGATGTAATCCAGCGGCGACTGGTTCCCGAAAACATCCATCTCATCGACTTTAAGAACCCGCCGCACAGCGTCGATATAGCACATCAGAGAATGATGCGATGTGACAACACCTTTCGGCGCCCCTGTAGAACCTGAGGTAAAGATCACATACAGCGGCGACTGCTCCGTAAGAAACGCTGCCGCTCTGCGAAGAAGCCCCTCGTCGCACGGCGTCCGCATGATCTCTTCCATGACGATAATTTCCCCGTCAAAATCCAGCTCCTTCGCGGTTTCCAGATTCTCCCGATCGACAAGGAGGTACCTGCCCTTTATCACATGAATGATCTGATCAAGCCTCGCCTGCGGCATCTCCGCGTCCATGGGTACATAAAAACAGCCTGCCCGGACTACTCCAAGAAAACAGGCAGGCGTAAAAACATGGCGGCCTGCCATGACCATGACAGGACTGCCTGCTGCGGCGAATGATGCGAGGTATGATCCGATCGACCTGGTGAGATTATTAAACTCCGCAAAAGTCAGACTCGATTCCTGATCAGAAAAAGCCGTTTTCTCCGGATACTGCCTCACTGTATCATCCAGCCAGTTCAATACTGATGTGTACAAAATATATCCTCCGCATTTATCAGAATCTTTTTCAATTCTACCTCAATATTCACCGCAACATCTTAAAAAAATCTTAATTTTATCTCGCAATTTTTCAATTCGGGTCTCGTTCGGGATTTCAGTCCCTCCCTTTCAGGAGCAGACCGCCAAGCAGCAGCAGTGGGAAGATCACGGCGCAGAGAATCCCCTTCCTCAGATCATTGTCCAGCGCGCTGGAAATCAGTCCCACATACGTCGGACCGCCGGAACAGCCGATATCTCCGCCCAGGGCAAGCAGTGCGAACAGCGCGGTCCCTCCCGTCGGTATGCCGGCCGACGCCATGGAAAAGGTTCCCGGCCACAGGATCCCGACCGAGAGGCCGCACAGACCGCAGCCGATCAGACCGACCGCCGGAACCGGCGACAGGGAGATGATCAGGTAGGACGCGAGGCACAGCAGACCGCTTCCGAAAATAAATTTTTCCAGCGGAATCCTGTCTCCGTATTTTCCGTAAATCGCGCGGGAGGTTCCCATCAGGATGGCAAAGGACATGGGACCGGCCAGATCGCCGATCGTCTTGCTCACGCCCAGCCCCTGCTCCGCGAACGTTGAGGCCCACTGGCTGACCGCCTGCTCGCAGGCTCCCGAACAGATCATCAGCATAAGAAAAATCCAGAACAGCTTCGAGCGCAGAAGCGTTCCGAGCGGCATTTCCTTTTCATCCTCCTGAATCAGGCGCGCGATCGGCACCCGGGTAAACGCCAGCATGTTCGCCGCGGGGATCAGCGCCCAGCAGACTGCGAGGATTCTCCAGTTTGAGATGCCGAACACCGCAAAAAACGCGGTCGAGATCAGCACAACCCCGACATGCCCCCAGCAGTAGAACGAGTGCAGCAGACTCATCGCGGCTTCTTTGTTCGGCGTGGGGCAGGCTTCCATCACCGGACTTACAATGACTTCCAGCAGGCCGCCGCCGACCGCATAAACCACGACCGCCGCCAGAATCCCTACATAGGGATCCGGCAGAACTCCCGGCAGAACAGCAAGCAGGATCAGGCCGAGCGACGACGTCACATGCGCGAGAATCATGGACGCGCGGTATCCGATCCGGTCCACAAACGTCACCGACAGCAGATCCACACAGAGCTGTATCCCGAAATTTATCGTCACCAGAAAGGTGATCTTTGCCAGAGGGATCCCATATGTCTCATGAAAAGTAAGAAACAGCAGTGGTACGAAGTTGTTTACGATCGCCTGCACAACATACCCCACAAAGCAGGCGTACATGGTCTTTTGATAGTCTTTTTCCATCCGATTTTCTCCTTTTATACATACTGTGAAAGTCATGCAGAACCAGAAGGCAGGTTCATTTGCCGGACTGGTGATGCATAGAAAACGCTAACCCGTATGAGCAAAACAGCAGCGCAGTCACCGCGCAAAAACGCAGCCTTCAATCCCGGTATTATATAATGAAATCTTTCAGAATGGCAACGGCTATCTTTTTGTAAATTATTATGATTTTTTATTTGGTAATAAATTTTCATTATAAAGCAATTAAGTGGAAAATATGATTTTCTCGTTCTGTCCGCGCATTCCTTCGCCATTTTTCGTGATATTTATCCACAGTCATAATAAATCTTTATTTTCTGATAACCACCCATTATTTGCTTTTATAATAAAATCTGCTTATATTGTTTTCATCAAAAAATGCAGCGGTCCGAAAACGCACAGAAATCTGCGTCATCCGCCTGCGAAAATCAGATCATTTATGGGAGGGATCAGGATATGAACGCAATCAAAGAAAAAGAAATTTTTGAGGAGTGCTCCGTCACAGGCGCAATTCTCCGTCTGGCTTTTCCAACGGTGGTGGGACAGATTATACTTGTCATCTATAATCTGGCTGACACCTTTTTTATTGGCCTGACAGGCAGCAGCACGATGCTGACCGCCGTGACTGTCTGCATGCCCGCGTTTATGTTTCTCTCCGCGATTTCCAATCTGTTCGGGATCGGCGGAACCAGCGTGATCTCCCGCGCTCTCGGCGTTCACAACGAAAAAAGAGCCCAAAGGGCTTCCTCTTTCGCCTTCTGGGCCTGTCTTGGTCTTACTCTTATATACTCTCTGGGCGTCTGGTTTTTCCGGGATTCCTTTGTGAATCTTCTTGGGGGAACCGATCCCGAAGTCCATCGGTATTCCGTGGATTATCTGATCTGCACAGTGGTGATCGGCGGACTGACAACTTCCATGAACATGCTGCTGGCACACCTGATCCGCGCGGAAGGACGTTCCGTACAGGCCAGCGCCGGTATTGCGCTCGGAGGAATTTTAAATATTGTTTTTGATCCTCTTTTTATGTTTGTGATCTTGCCGCCGGGATGGGAAACACTGGGCGCCGCGATCGCAACCGCTCTCTCGAATCTGATCGCCGCGGTTTATTTCCTGATCCTGGTTCTGGCGGGCCGGAAAAATTCTTCCGTGATCACGCTTCGCTGGACACGCCGTTCCATGAACGACCGGATCCCGCGGGATATTCTCTGCGCCGGTCTTCCCGCCTGCCTGATGACACTCTTTGAAAATGTCTCGTACGCCGTGCTGGACAAACTGATGTCCCTGTGCGGCACACAGATGCAGGCCGGTATCGGCGTCGCCAAAAAAGTCAATATGCTGGCGCACTGCATCGTCCGCGGAATCGCACAGGGCTCCCTGCCGCTGATCGGATACAACTACGCAGCCAGAAATTATCGGCGGATGCGCCAGTCCGTGCTGCTTGCGGCCGGCTTTGCCGTATCCTCCGCCTGTATCTGCATGACCGTCAGCCTGGTCTTCTCCGTGCCGCTGGTTGAGATCTTCATTCGTCCCGGTTCGCCTGCGGTAGATTTTGGAGCGGGATTCCTTCGCATTCTGTGTATCGGCGGACCATTCTCAGCCTGCGCTTACACGATCATCTCCTTCTTCCAGGCAACCGGCGAGGGCGGAAAATCGTTCCTGCTGGCCGCCATGCGCAAAGGCATGATCGATATCCCCATGATGTTCGCCCTGAGCCCGGTCTTCCCGATCTATGGAATTGTGTGGGCCACCCCTGCCGCCGATCTGCTCTGCTGCTGTGCGGCGCTCATCCTGTTCGCGGCGTTTCTGCGTCGTCATTCACAAAAAAAGGTGGAACCTGTAAGCCCCCGGCGTTACCCGGCCGCGGCGCGTATGTGATAATCCGGTGTTGCTGTTGTTACTGTTCGTTACAGTTCACTCGTCCACTGAGTTCGAGGTGATTTCCACACGTTTTGTGCGGAAATCCCGAGGTCTGATGCGCGAAATGCCACTTTCGCGGCATTTCTGTGCATCGCAAAGCGTTGTTACGTTCACTCCGTGACCAGAGGCAACGCCTCTGTAGTTGCAAAATTATTTTCTGTCAGGTATACTGAAAAACGGAAAATTTCTGAAGAAACTGTGTCAGAATCAAGCCTTTCCTGCTTTGGAAACCACAATCATAATCAGGCCTCCCTCTCTGCGGGACGGCTCCAGGGAGGTACCTCACATGATAGATCCTAAACTTTACTCGCTGATTGAAGTCGCAGAAGCCGGAAGCTTCACCCGCGCGGCCGACCATCTCTCTCTTACGCAGCCGGCGGTCAGTCAGCACATCCGTCTTCTCGAAGAGGAACTGCATGTTAAAATTTTTGACCGCTCTCACAATGAGCTCCATCTGACACGGGAAGGCAAGCTTGTCCTGCGCTACGCGCGCAGAGTGGTCGCACTTCGGAACAACCTGGAGCGCAGTCTGATGGATGAAAAAGGACGTGTCACTTCTCTGACTGTCGGTATCACACATACCGCGGAGAGCAACGCAATTGCAGAATCACTGGCTTCCTATGCCGCGTCTCAGGACGGACTGACGATCAAAGTGATTACCGACAGTGTGAACAACCTCCGTTTCATGCTTAAAAATTATGAGCTGGACTTCATGTTTGCCGAAGGCAGGATCAATGACACCTCGCTCAATCACCTGATGCTCGACACGGATTGTCTCATCCTGGCGGTCGCTCCGAATCATCACCTGGCAAAGCAGGGGATGGTCACAATCGGCCAGATCAAAAAGGAGAATCTGATCCTGCGCAACGCCAGCTCCAACACGCGCAATCTGTTCGTCTCTTCCCTCGAAAGCCAGAACATGAGCATCAAAGAATTTAACGTGATTCTTGAGATTGACAATATCGCGACGATCAAGGACCTGATCCGCCGCGGGTTCGGCGTATCTGTTCTTGCCAAGAGCACCTGCCTTGACGAGCTGCGCAAACGCAAAATCGCCGCGCTGACGATCGAAAATTTCAGTATGATGCGTGAGATCAATATTGTTTATGCCAATGATTTTGAGCATCTGGAAATACTGCACGCTATCATAAGAGAATATCACTCATTAATCAATGAACATGGGAAGCACAGTTCTCTGTCCTCCGCAAACTGAACCTCATGATTTAAATTTGGGTTTACAGCCCTCCGCAGCCTGTCCTGCCCATGCCGGAAAAACGGCAGAGCTCCTGCATGGCCATCCTGCGTTTCGCGACCTCTATCAGCCGCGGCAGACAGTTATCAAAAAACATACGATAGCTCTCGCAGAACCTGTTTTTCCCAAATCCCTCCGGCTGACCTTCCTTGTGCCTGCGGCATCCTCCCCGACAGAGGATGCCATATCTGCAGGCCTCGCATTCCGGGTCGCGGTACAGCGACTGTTCCACAAATTTCAGTTCTCTCCAGCTCTCCCACACCGTCTCCACAGTGTCGCGGTTCAGATTTCCCAGAAAATACCGGTCCATCGCGTAGAAATCACAGGGATATACGCTTCCGTCAGATTCCACAACCATCTGCAGGCTGCAGAATCCGCGCTGCTCACATGATTCCGGTTCGTCTCCCAGCAGAATTCTGATATAATTTTCAAACTGCCGGATATACGGTTCACAGCCGTTTTTCAGATCAACCATCCAAAGCTCAAACAATTCGATCAGAAATCTTCCGTACAGACCGGGAGTCAGCGAATATTCCTGTCGTTCCGGAGCCGATCCGATGGGATCCAGGCACGCAATATACTGCTGATTCCGGAACCCCATCTTCTTGTACTTCGCATAAATCTTCCAGACCGCGGAGGCGGTCCTTCGATTCACGACTGTCAGTATATTAAACTCCGCGCCGGCTTTCTGCAGCCGCTCCGCCGATTCCAGCACCCGGAAATAAGTCCCTTCCCCCTCCCTGTCCCTGCGGTAATAATTGTGAGTAGAAGGAATCCCGTCCAGAGAAAGTCCTGTCAGGAAATGATTGTCCGCAAGAAAATGGCACCATTCCTCATTCAGCGCATAGCCGTTGGTCTGAAACGAATGGAAAATTTTTACCTTTTTCCTGTTATAAAATTCCTCGCAGGCAAGCCATTTCCGATAAAAATCTATCCCGGCGAGCGTCGGCTCTCCGCCCTGAAACAGTATGGTGCACTCTCTGTCGGCAAACTGCAGTATTTTCCGAATCACCTGCTCCTGTGTTTTTTCTGTCATGCTGCCCGGACAGATATTCTTTCTGCCTGACAGTTCATCCATATAAAAGCAATAATCGCAGCGCATATTACAGCTGCCTGAAACTGGTTTAATTATCACGCTCAGAGGCGGCATCTTCTTCTCCTTTCTTACCTGAACCGGATTTTTCCTAGTACTGCCCTGCGTAAATTTCGGTGAATAAATGTGCCTGATGTTTTCGTCAGGACAAGGCGGAGGAGGGAGGCGATGCGGTGGCATCGCTGACTGACGACAACGCAGTACTGGCGGAAACAGCTGGTGCAGAATTCACCGTTAATTGCGCAGGGCAGTACTAGCATGCGGGAAACGGTCCCGCGCATGTCTGTTTTCGTTTCCTGTGACTTTCCCCGCATTTTGGTTTCTCTTGGCTGTTTCCGTCCCTTTCAGTTTTTCCCGCAGTCTGGTTTCTCACGTCAGTTTTCGCTTCCTGGGACTTTTGTGACTTTCCCCGCATTTTGGTTTCCCTCGGCTGTTTCTGTCCCCTTCGGCTTTTCCCGCAGTCCCGTTTCCCATGTCAGCTTTCGCTCCCTGCGGCCCTGTCCGCGGTCTGGTTTCCCTTATCTGTTTCCGTCCCCTTCGGCTTGTCCCACGGCCGGATTTCGGGAGCTGGTTCCCCCGCCTCCACGATCTTCTCCACAAGCTTTCCGGCAAGCCGCGACCGGATTTCCTTATACGCCGGATCCGCTGCCAGATTGACCAGCTCATACGGATCTTTCTTCAGGTCATACAGAAAATCTTCTATATAATACATGCTGCCGGACGCCTCCCATCCGTCAAGCTCCGGCGCGCAGACACTGTAGAGATATTCCGGCGTGCGGATACATCTCCCGACCCGGCTCTCGCTGATCTGGGCAAACACCGTATTGTCCCTTCCGGCCGTGTCTCCGTCGGCCACACGTTTCAAATTCTCGCCGATCATCGCATCCCCGACATCAACTCCCGCCATCGCGAGAAATGTCTTCGGAAGGCTTGCTGTGCTCACCAGATCGCGAATCCGCTTCCCTCCCATAAAACCTGGACCACGGATGATCAGCGGAACTTTCAGGCAGGAGGAATGGCAGGACCGCTTGCAGTCATCGGAGCCTCTGCAGTGTTCATCCTGATTCCTCGTCCCAAAATGGGAACCATGATCGGAAGCAAAGACGATTACCGTGTTGTCATACAGACCTTTTTCTTTGAGCTTCGCGATCAGCCGTCCCAGATTGTCGTCCAGACTCCGGCAGCATCCCAGATAGGCGGCATACGTTTCCCGCGCGTCGCCGCCTAGGGCTTCCAGATCCCCGGGAAGTTCAAATCCGGCAAAGCGTTCCTCCGACCCATCCGGACCGTCATAGCGGAGGCGGCTGTTCTGGTGGTGCGGCTCAATATGGGAGACTGTCAGGAAAAACGGCTTCTCCCCTGTATAACCGTCGAGATATTCCAGCGCAAAATCCGTGATGCAGTCCACGCGGTATCCGTCAAATTCCCGCTTTCCCCCGTCCTCGTCAAACACATATCCGCCGTATCCACAGGATGTATACTCAAGAACATCCGCCGCTCTCCAGAATCCCCGGTATCCGCCCCGTTTCCACAGCGGAACCGCTCTCGTCTCATAATCCTCCGCCGGTGCGGAGCACCGGCCCTGTCTCCTGCTCGCCAGATGCCATTTGCCGACATACGGCGTGTCGTATCCCGCCTCTCGAAAATAATCGGCAAGCGTCTTCACATGAGACGGAAGGGGCAGGCCGTTCCTCCAGCATCCCAGCTCCGTCGGATATCTGCCGGTCTGGAAAATCGCCCGGCACGGACCGCACACTGGCTGTGCCGTGTATGCCTCCTCAAACAGGACGCCCTCCGCCGCCAGCCGGTCTGCGTTCGGGCTGATTTCCAGTTTCTGTCCATAGCAGCCCAGCGTATCCGCCCGCTGCTGGTCACTGAAATAAAATAAAATGTTGGGTTTCATGGATCTACCTTCTTACTGTATAAATCCAGTCTCATAGCAGAGGATAATGGGCTGCTTGCAGACCAGACAAACTCTGCTGTTGAGACGTCAACAGGTATGAGGAAGCAGGCCGGCTGGCCGAATTCTAAATACCTGTTGGATTTGCGCGTACTATGAGCCATATGAGCATACATAATCATCTGGCGAATGTCGCGGCAAGAATAAAAAGTTTGCTTTTTATCCTACGTGAGTTGCAGAGCAACGGAGCAATCCGTGGACTTATATTCATGGTGTTGCTGAAAGTTTACTGTAATAGTCCAGTCTCATAGCAAAAGTAGACAGGCTGTATCATTTGAGGCCCGACGTCACAATCCCCTGCACAAAATATTTCTGTGCGCACAGAAACAGCACAATCATCGGTATCACAATCAGCACCGCCGCGGCCATCAGATAATTCCACTGCGTGTATCCGTCGGTCTTAAACATGGTAAGCGCCAGCTGCACCGTCTTCTTCGACTCTGAGTTTGTCATAACGAGCGGCCACAGGTAATCGTTCCAGACCGCCACCGCCTTCATCAGCCCCAGCGTGGCAAGCAGTGATTTCGAGTTCGGCAGATAAATTGTAAAATACACTTTCCATTTATTCGCCCCATCAATCTCCGCCGCCTCGTCGAGCGCCCGCGGAAAATTCTCATAGAACTGCTTGCTCAGAAACACGCCATACGATCCGGCAACCAGCGGGATCACAAGCCCCGCGTATGTATTGATAAAACCTGTTCCCCCCGCGCCGAAGATATTATTCCCTCCGACCAGCGGAAATTTTGCCATGATCAGGAACGTAGGCAGCATGGTGACCTGCGGCGGCATCATCAGACCAATCATGAGGAGGAGAAACAGAATCTTTGATCCCCTGAAATTCAGCCGCGCAAATGCATAGCCGGCGATAGTATTGAACAGAAGGGAAAAGATAACCGCCGCCAATGTGATCACCAGCGAGTTCCGGAAATAGACCAGCCATCCTCCGGAGGTCATTGCTTCCACGTAATTTTTAACGGAAACGGCTCTCGGAAAAAGATGAAAGGCCGCCGTCCGGATCTCGTCAATCGACTTGAACGATGTAAGAAACATCATGAGCACGGGAGCCAGCATAAACAGCGACGCGGCCGCCATGCATATCCCCCAGATTATGTGATTTATTTTTCTTTTCTTCATTGCTTTATTTTCCTCCATGCGCCGCTCTGGAAGACGCTCTTTCTCTTCTCCCTTTTGCGGCATCTCCCTTTACTCCTGTTTCTCCCTCTGCAGTGTTCTGGCAGACACACCTGCAATAACAGATAGAACCTCCAGAAAAACAAAGCAGAAGCTACGCCACCTCGACATCCTGTCCCTGACTTCCAAACCGGAAGATCAGCGCGGTGATCACGATCGAGAACAGAAGCAGGATCACGGACATCGCGCTCGCGTAACCCATCTTGAACTCGAGGAACGCCCTCCGGTAGATCTGATGCACCACCGTCGTCGTCCGATTCAGCGGACCGCCGCCTGTCATGATATTGATCTGCTCAAACACTGAAAAACTGTTCACAATGCCGGTGACGAGCAGGAAAAACGTCGTCGGCCGCAGCATCGGCCATGTGATGCTCGTAAATTTCCGAATCGGGCCGGCTCCATCCAGAGAGGCCGCCTCGTAAAGCGACCCCGGTATGGATGTCAGGCCGGAAAGGAAAATAACCATGGAATATCCGCAGCTTTTCCAGATGCTCATGATCACAACGCAGAGCATCGCCATGTTCGGGTCCTGGAGCCACTGCTTCGTTGAACACCCAAACATCTTCAGCAGCGCGTTCAAAAGTCCGTAGGCCGGATCGTAGATCCAAAGCCAGACCATCGACATACACACCATCGACATGACGTTCGGGAGATAAAACGCGGTTCGAAATACCGGAATCAGCTTTGACTTGCGGTACAGCATGACGGCCACCAGCAGGCCGAGCGCCAGCTGCGGGAACAACGTCAGCACCGTGTAGACCAGCGTATTTTTGATACCGGTCAGAAAATCCCCGTCCGTGAACAGGTTCCGGTAATTCTTCAGCCCGACAAACTGCGGGGCCGAGTAAAGATTAAAATTGGTGATGCTGTAGTAAATCACCACAGCAATCGGGATCAGAATAAATACGGCAAAGATAAAATACGCCGGAAAAATCATGGCGTAAGCGCAGCGGTCATACCGCTCCTCTGGCTTTTTCCTGCCTGGATTCTTATTCACTTTTGTATCCTCTCCTTCCTGACGGAACACATTTTTTCTGTCACAGTTTATTTTTGCGGACAATAAACCCTGTATCATGATGCCATGATGCTGGGGTCAAAAAGAATTTTGCCCCCCATGACGCCATGGATTTATCACTCCTGCCCGAAGAGGCGGAAATCATTTCCTGGCTGATATCTTCTGTCCGCTGTAATCCTCCGTGAAAACGGAATTTACTGACTGTCGATCTCTTCCTGTATCTTCTTTGCCGCGTCGTTCATCGCGTCCTCGGGCGACTTCGCGTCATACATGATCTCCTCCATCGCGGAATTTACGATATTGTAGACGGAATTGGAGTACGCCACTTTCGGAGAACCTGTTCCGCAGTTGATCGACTCATAGATCACACTGTTTTTCTGCGGATCCTGCGCAATAAAATCCTCCTTGAGAGATTCCCGCAGCGGCGTCGCTCCGATCTCCTCATAGCGCGTCCACATTTCGTCCTTCGAGGAAAGATACTCCATGAACTTCCATGACTCCTCCGGATGTTTCGTCTCGCCGCTCAGGAACAGGAACGTCACACCACAAAAAGTTGCCTGCTTTGTCCCCGTAACCGGAGACGCCATCGCGATTTTCCCCTCCAGATCCCCCTGATTCATATTCTTAAAATCCTGGTCATTGCCGATCGTCATCGCCGCAAGTCCCATACCGAACGGATTCTGATCAACTGTACTGCAGTCCCACTGGATCGTTCCCGCATCCTTGATCAGCTTCATAAATTCCGCCGCCTCAACCGCCTCCGGCGTATTTACCAGAACCGTGTCGTCATCCTCATCCACCAGATTCTTCACGCCGTTCTGCTCGATAAAAATTGAGTAGTACTGCTGCATGTTGCTGCCGGAGGACGGCATTGCAAATCCCGTCTGCACAACGGTATCCCCGTCTTTCTCCACCAGCGCTTCATGGGCCGCAAGCAGTTCTTTCCAGTTCGTCGGCGGCGCGTCCGGATCAAGTCCCGCGGCCTCAAACATCTCTTTGTTGTAGATCAGCATGCGCGGATCCGGAAAAACCGCGATCCCGTACAGGCTGCCGTTCACAGACCCGAGCGTCAGCGCATTCTCCATGAAATCCTCTTTCCCGTCCCAGTTTTCCACATACTCATCGAGCGGCGCGTACTGTCCGAGCGGCACACGCGTGCCCATCGAGGCCATCGAAAAGCAGATGACGTCCGGCGCTGTCCCGGAGGCAAACCCCGTATTCAGCTTCGTCTCAAAATCATCTCCCCACGGCGCTTCCTGATATTCAATCTCAAAATCCGGATTTTCCTCCTCAAACCGCCCGATGACACTGTTCCAGTAATCCCTTCTCTCCGGCTCCGTCCCCGCCCTCAGAAACACGAGCCGGATTTTTCCGTCCTCATCATTGCCGTCCGCCTCCGACACCAGTTCTTCCGTCCCGTTTCCGCCACAGGCCGTCAGAGAAAGTGCCGCGGCACAGGCCACAAATACCATAAGAAGCCTTACAAATTTTCTTTTCACCAGGTTTCCCTCCTTAAGCTTTATTTTTCCTTTACTATAATAAAAACAGGGTTTTCAATCCATGACCTTCGTTTCTGGATCCTTGCACCCTGTTTTTCTGCTTTTCTGTTCAGTTTTCCTGTTTTCGCGGTTTTGCTCTGTCAGTTTTCCCCGTTTGGATAAAATTATCCTGTTTTTGTACAAAATTGCTGAGCGCGCCTTTTGTGTCACAGGAGGGAATTTCCTGTAAATCGAGCAGGGGACGTTTTTCCTTCCTGCTCGCACACGCGGCCCGTGTGCTGCGCCAGCAGCTGATTTCCATGTGCGGGCCTGTGGAATAAAGAATGTGCCTTTGGCACATTCTTGCGCCGAGCGCGGCTGCGAAAGCAGCATTTTCCATGCACGCGCTCGTGCGCATCCCGCCGGAGGCTTTTGTGTCACAGGGCGAAATTTCCTGTGAATCGAGCAGGGGTAGTTTTTCCCTCCTGCTCGCCGCGCGGCCCGTGTGCTGCGCCAGCAGCTGATTTCCTTACACGGGCCTGCGCATAAAAAGCCGGCATATCCAGAACATTCTCTCTGAATCCGCCGGCCTCTGATCTCTGCACTGATTCCTCCGGATATCCCATCCGGTCAACACAGAATCCTGTCAAAAAATTTATCTGTCTGCTGTTTCTTTTTTCTTCCTGATAAATCCTGCATCAAAGAACTCAGTTATTTTAGTAATCAAGCGCCACGGAGCTGGCTCTTTCAGCCGCCGTATCCGTCACATTCCTGGCTACTTTTCCGCTCTCTGTCTCTTCGATCTTTACTACATCCTTCTTCGCGTCGCCGGATGTCTTGAACTCCATCTGTACCGATACGGTCCCTTCCGCTACATCAAGAATCCGGCCTTCCGACTCAAGCGTTACATCGTAAAAAGCGTAGCTTGCGTTCTCTTCCGCCGCAACGCTTGCACGCGCCGCCTCTTTCGCCGCCTCGTACTGCTCGCTTCCCTCTTCCAGTCTGCTGACCTTCACCTCGGTGTCAGCCGGAAGCTGTGCTGCCTCGGATGCGAAAACCGTGACCGTCACTTCATCATCTTCATAGGTCAGTACTCCGGAAATACATGTCTCCGGATTTTCCTCCGGAACAGCCTCTTCCTGTGCGTCCGCCGCCTCTTCCATCATCTCCGGCGCTTCCGCTTCTCCCTCTGAAGCTTCAAACCCGAAATCCGGCAGTGCCGCTCCCGGAATCAGGCTGTCTTCAATCACCACGATATCTGACACATCGATATCCGCCATATTGATCTGTGCATCCCCCGCCTCCGGCATCTCCGGCATTACCTCCGCCGCGGGGGCGTCCGCCTGTAAAACGTCCTGGTTTTCAGACTCCGGAACGATCTCCTGAACTGCCTGGATTTCTTCTTCACTGTCTATAATCATCTCGGAGTGTGCGGTCATTCCGGACCCTGTACCGATCATCACCATCATCGCCGCTGCAAACGAACAAACTGCCATTTTCCCCATCACGTTCCATGTCTTCTTCATATTCTTCATCTCCTTTTCTATCTTTTTATTTCCTCAGCTTCTTTTTTGTATTTTTTGTATTCTTTCCGCCCTCTGTCTGGCAGAGGCCTGCGGGAAATCTTTTTCTGCTACTCTTTCTTCTTATTATACACGCCGCTGGTCATATATCGGTCATTTCAATAAAGATTTTTTGCGATTTTCAAAAAAAATGTGACCGGAGATAAAGCTGCGGCATCCGCCTTGAAATTTCACAATGCAGGAAAGATATCTCCACAGCGAAGGCAGATGAAAGAATAGATCACAGGAATATAACTTTTTAATATTAAAAAAATTAAATCCAGTGTAGACAAAGTTGTAAATATATGCTATGATGCATCTGATGATCATCAAATAAACTTATCAATCATTAATTTTATATTTTCTTATTATCTGTTGAATCTTATATTGCATTTCATTCAGATTATCTGATTTTTCTTTCACAACATACTTGTAATCACACGTCAATACTGCTACAATAAGGAGGAATCATTATTGAATCAAAACAAATTAAAGCAAAAACAAACAGGATATCCAGGATCCGATCCGGCAGACCAGGCCGCACAGGAACCGGATCTTTCAGAAGGTGCTCTGAAACTGTCTGACCTTTCAGAAGATACTCAAGAACCATCCGTCCCTTCGGAGGATGATCTGGAACGTGACAACATGGCAGCGCAGGATGAAGCAGATCAGCCGAACGGCAGAGGACAGACCATACCGGACATGAACCGCTGCTTCAAGGATGGCATCTTCCGTATCGTTTTCCGCGAAAAGGAAAATCTTCTCAGTCTCTACAACGCCATCAGCGGCACCAGTTACGATAATCCGGAGGATCTTATCATCTACACGCTGGAAGACGCGGTGTACATGGGCATCAGGAACGATGCCGGCTTCCT
>CANQAR010000070.1 GCA_947588845.1 uncultured Lachnospiraceae bacterium | reverse complement strand
CCCTGGAAAGAGGACTTATTCCGTAGACGAGGTCAGAGAGATTCTCGGCATCAGCAGACGGAAAGCCTATGAGCTGTATAATTCCAATCTGTTCAAAGTAATCCATGTGGGCCGCGTCCTGCGGATTTTAAAGGCTTCTTTCGATTTTTGGTTAGACAATTTCGAGCAGATCGGAGGAAAATAATATGGCATCAATCGTCAAAAGAGAAAAGACCTACTCTATCGTTTACTACGAAGGGGAAGGCAAGATTTGTTCTGTGGGATAAAAAGAGTGACGGTTCCTTGTGATTTTCTTCTGTATATGGTAAGATAAACGATAAGAGCACGAAAAATATTCTGTGAGGATATGATTCAGAGCAGGAGGCGGGTATGAATGGGTGAGAAGAAAAAGAGACTTCCGATCGGAGTTGAAGACTTTGAGGAAATTTGGACAGAAGGATTCTACTACGTGGATAAAACAGATTTTATCCGGGACCTGCTCCGTAACTGGGGAGAGGTAAATCTGTTTACCCGCCCGAGACGCTTTGGAAAATCCCTGAATATGAGCATGCTGCGGTATTTTTTTGAGCCGGGCCATGAGCAGGAGCGTATTTTTGGAGGACTGGAGATATCAAAAGAGAAAGAACTGTGCGAAAAATATATGGGGAAGTACCCGGTAATTTCTGTTTCCCTGAAAGGAATCAGTGCGGGCTGTTATGAGACGGCGCGCAGCATGGCGGTTCGGGTCATCAACGAGGAAGCGGACCGGCTGAGGTATCTTCTTAAAAGCGACAGGCTTGAACAGGACGAGAAGGAATCGTTTGCGGAGCTTTTGAGGAGAGATATGGACGACGCGGCCCTTTACGGCAGTCTGCGTGAGCTGACCAGGCTGCTGCGGAAACATTATGGTCAGAAAGTGATCCTTCTGATCGACGAGTATGATGTGCCGCTCGCCAAGGCGTTTGACAATAATTACTACGACCAGATGATTCTTCTGATCCGGAATATGTTTGAGCATGCGCTGAAGACGAACGGAAATCTGCAGTTCGCGGTGCTGACCGGCTGCATGCGCATCTCAAAAGAGAGTATTTTTACCGGGCTGAACAATCTGAAGGTCTTGTCGGTCGCGGACGCCGCGTTTTCCAGGTATTTTGGATTTACGGACCAGGAAGTGAGGGAACTGCTGGATTATTACGGGCTTTCTCATAAGTATGATACGATTCGGGAGTGGTACGACGGATATCAGTTTGGCGATACGGAGGTTTACTGCCCCTGGGATGTGATCTGTTATTGCGACAAACTTCGCACGGAAGAGGATGCCTGGCCGCAGAATTACTGGTCCAACACGAGCGGGAATGATTCGGTGCGCAGGTTTATCCGGGAGGCGGACAGCGGCACAACGAAACGTGAGATTGAAAAACTGGTGGCAGGAGAGGTGATCGAAAAGGAGATTCATCAGGAATTGACTTATCGGGATATGTATGATTCGATTGATCATATCTGGAGCGTTCTGTATATGACCGGTTATCTGACCCGGCGTGGAAAAATGCGGGAAGACAGAGTTCCTCTCGCGATCCCGAATGTGGAGATCCGGAAAATCTTTACGGAGCAGATCATGACTCTTTTTAAGGAGAATGTCAAAAAAGACGGCAGCGCTCTGGAGGCGTTCTGCCGGGCTCTGGAGGAGGGAGACGCCACGGAAGTGGAAAAGCGGTTCGGAGAATATCTGCGCAGAACGATCAGTATCCGGGATACTTTTGTGAAGCGGGAGATGAAGGAGAACTTTTACCATGGGATCCTGCTGGGGCTGGCGGGCTTTAAGGATTCGTGGATCGTTTCGTCAAACCGGGAGTCGGGGGACGGATACAGCGATATTCTTATTGAGACGGAAGATGGGGAGACAGGGATTATTATAGAGGTGAAATATTCCCATGATGGGAATCTGGAAAAATGTTGTCAGGAAGCTCTGGAACAGATTGGCAGGAACCGGTATGAGGCGGAGCTTCGGGAGGAAGGAACAGAGCATATCCTGAAATACGGGATCGCCTGTTACAAGAAGAGATGTAAAGTGGTACTGCAGTGATGTTCGGGAGGTTGTTGGAATGGGTACGTATCTGAATCCTGGAAGCAGCGGATTTGAGAGCATCCGCAGGGGGATCTATGTAGATAAAAGTGGACTGATTGCGCTGATCAATGATACAATTGAGACATCTGATAAGCTGACCTGTGTCAGCAGGCCGCGGCGTTTTGGAAAATCTTTTGCGGCGCAGATGCTTTGCGCTTACTATGATAAGACCGGAAATTCTGCGCTGTTTGACGATCTGAAGATTGCGGAATATAAATCTTACAGAACATATTTGAATAAATATGATGTGATTTATCTGGATATGACAAATATTATGGGGGAGGCGGGGACGGAAAGACTGGTTTCTTTTATCCGCCGGAAGGTGACGGAAGAATTGCTGGAGACGTGTCCGGATCTGAAAGAAGACGAGTCATTTTCCGCGACTCTGATCAAAGCCGCCGAACTGTTGGGGAATAAGTTTATCATGATTATTGATGAATGGGATGCTCCTCTGAGAGAAAGTCCTGAAATACAGAGGGAGTATCTAAAATTTTTGCGCACACTTTTTAAGGGGAGCGGGACGACGGATAAAATTTTTGCCGCGGCGTATATGACCGGAATATTACCGATTAAGAAAGATGGATCGCAGTCTGCAATCTCAAATTTTCAGGAATATACGATTCTTGAACCAGACGGATTTGCGGAATATACAGGTTTTTCAGAGACAGAAGTACGCAATCTTTGCCGGAAATATGGCATGAACTTTGAGGAAATGAAAATATGGTATGATGGATATATTCTGGATGATTCTGAACCGACGTATAATCCATACTCGGTCATGAGTGCTGTAAAACGGAAAAAAATACGTTCCTACTGGAAAAAAACGTCTGCAGCAGAAGCACTGCAGACTTATATAGACATAAACAAAGATGGCCTCCAGGAAGAAATTATCAGACTGATCAGCGGGGAAAGCGTAAAGGTTGATCCGGAGGAATTTGAGAATGATTTTCGGACATTTCGCAGCCGGGATGATGTTCTGACCTTATTGATTCATCTTGGATATCTGACCTATATGGAAAAAGATTCTCTGGCGAAAATTCCAAATGAAGAAATACGGGCAGAATTTCGCAAACTTTTACGCAGAGGGAAACATCAAAAACTGCTGGAACTGATACGGGCGTCGGATCAGTTGCTGGAGGACACGCTTCATGGAAATGAGGAAGCTGTTGCCAGAGCCGTGGAAAAGGTCAGGGATTCTGCGTATGCTCCTGCCTTTTACAACGATGAACAGGCATTGCGCTCGGCAGTCAGGTGCGCGTATATTACCTGTGTGGATCAGTATATGAAGATTGAGGAACTTCCCTCCGGGCATGGCATCGCAGATATTGTGTATGTTCCTTTTCAGGATTCAAGGCTTCCTGCGCTGATCATTGAGCTGAAGTGGAATAAGTCAGCGAAAGGAGCAGTTGCGCAGATCAAAGACAGAAATTATCCGGCAGTGCTGGAGCCTTATGTAAAGGAGATTATCCTGGTAGGGATTTCCTATAACGAAACAAGAAAAAAGCATACGTGTGTAATTGAAAAAATTCATTGACAGAAAGGAAGAACAGCTATGAAATATGATTTTACTTCAATCATGGATCGGCATGGCATGGACGCCATAGCAGTGGACGGCCTGGGGGCAAATCCGGGATTTTCTCCCGACCCGCCGAAGGAGGGCTTTGACATTATCCCCATGTGGGTCGCTGACATGAATTTCCCGACGGTTCCCACAATCCCGGAAGCGATCATTGCGCGGGCGAAGCACCCGGCCTACGGGTATTTTTCGCTGACGGACGAATATTTTGACTCGATCATCCGCTGGCACGAGACGAGAAACGGTGTGACCGGCCTGAAAAAGGAGCATATCGGCTATGAGAACGGCGTTCTGGGCGGCGTCATATCGGCGCTGACCGCGTTCGCGGCGCCCGGCGATCCGGTGCTGCTTCACAGCCCGACATATATCGGATTTACAAAGAGTCTCAATAATAACGGATTCCGGATTGTGCACAGCCCGCTTAAAAAGGATGAGAACGGTGTATGGCGCATGGATTTCGAGGACATGGACCGGAAGATCAAGGCGGAACGCATTCATGTGGCCATTTTCTGCAATCCGCATAATCCGTGCGGCCGTGTCTGGGAGCGCTGGGAGATCGAGAAAGCCATGGAGGTTTATAAGGCAAATGACTGTGTCGTGATTTCAGATGAGATATGGTCGGATCTTGTCCTGAAAGGACATAAACATATACCGGTGCAGTCAGTGAGCGAGGATGCCAGGAACCGTACGGCGGCTTTCTACGCGCCGAGCAAGACGTTTAATCTGGCCGGACTGGTGGGCAGCTATCACATTATTTACAATAAATATCTGCGGGAGCGGATTGAGGCAAAAAGCACGAAACCGCACTACAATGAGGTGAACGTGTTGTCCATGCACGCGCTGATCGGCGCCTACAAGCCCGAGGGATATGAGTGGGTGGATGAGCTGTGTCAAGTGCTCACGGAGAATGTGGACTATGCCTGCGATCATATCAGAGAACATTACGAAGGGGCTGAAGTCTTTAAGCCGGAGGGCACCTATATGCTGTTTCTGGACTGCTCCAGCTGGTGCGAAAAGAATGGAAAAACGATCGGAGAGCTGCTGAAAGCAGGCTGGGACGTCGGCGTGGCATGGCAGGATGGCCGCATGTTCCACGGCCCGTGCGCGATCCGCATGAATCTGGCGCTGCCGCTCAGCCGGGTAAGGGAGGCATTTGAGCGGCTGGACAGATATGTGTTTAATGCGCAGGCCCACATATAGAAATCAGACAAAAGGTTTTATTATTTTTGTGAGTATATTTTCGTGTGCGACGGGACCTTCAGGCTGAAGAATGTGTATGCATTCACAGGAAACTGCAGCGCAAAAGAATGAATTGAGAGGGAAATGTGAAAATGGGTATATTTTTAAACAGTACAATACCGTACGATTCTTATAAAGAGATGGAAGACAGCCCGTATTTTGTGGATAAGACGCTTCTGCTTGAGGAATTGCTTCCGCGGATCGGGACAGCGGAAAAATATATCTGTATCACCAGACCGCGCAGATTTGGAAAGTCTGTCATGGCGAATATGATCGCTTCCTTTTTGTCGAAGGGAAAGAATGCGGGCGACTTGTTTGATCATTTGAAAATAGCTGCCAGCAGCAGTTATGCCCGGAACCTGAATCAGTATAATGTCATTACGATCTCGTTTAATAAGATTCCAAACAGATGCCGGAGCTACGAGCAGTATATTGACAGGATAGAAAACCGGCTCAAGAGGGAGCTGATTCAGGCATTTCCTGATGCGGATCTTAATCCGGAGGATCCTGTGTGGGATATTTTGATGGATATCCATACATCGGAATATCAAGCGAAGTTTATTTTTGTTCTGGATGAGTGGGATTTTATCTTTCACCGGGATTTCGTTACAGACAGGAATAAAGCGGACTATATTGATTTTCTGAGCGCTTTGCTGAAAGACATGCCTTATGTGCTTCTGGCTTATATGACGGGAATCCTGCCTGTATCCAAATACAGCAGCGGCTCTGAACTGAATATGTTTTTGGAATATACAATGGCGTCAGAACAGATGTACAGCAGTTATTTTGGTTTTACAGAGACAGAAGTGGATGAACTGTTTTCCAGATATCTGCGCACACACTTGGATCCCAGGATCACCAGGGAAGGACTGAAAATCTGGTATGACGGATACCATACGAAATCCGGGGAAAGAGTTTATAATCCCCGCTCTGTGACGGCGGCTCTGATTAATGATAATCTGGGAAATTACTGGACGAGTTCAGGACCTTATGATGAAATTTTCTATTATGTCAGTCATAATACAGCGGCAGTAAGAGAGGATATTGCGCAGATGATGGCGGGGTTTCCGGTTTCGGCCCGGGTCAGGGAATATGCCGCGACGTGCATGAATCTGACTACAAAAGATGAGATCTTTTCAGCAATGGTAGTCTATGGGTTTCTCAGTTATGAGGATGGATGTGTCAGTATACCCAACAGGGAACTGATGGATAAATTCCGGGAGATGCTTTTGAAAGAATCTTCTCTGGGTTATATTCATCGGCTGGCGAAAGCGTCTGAGAAAATGCTGGAGGCCACAATTGCTCAGGATACAAAAACGATGACAGAGATTCTGGAGTTTGCCCATGATACGGAGAGTCCTCTTCTGTCATACAGCAGTGAGGCGGAATTGACTACGCTGGTTAATCTGATTTATCTCCAGGCAAGAGACAGATACCGGATTGAAAGAGAAGATAAGACCGGACGAGGATATGCGGATTTCATTTTCTATCCGGAAACCAGAAAAAGCGACGACTGCATTATTCTGGAACTGAAGGTTGATCATACAGCGGAAGAAGCGCTGCAGCAGATCAGGGACAGAAAATACGCATTGAAATTTGAAGGGAGTCTGGGACGGGAACCTGAATACAGAGGGAGGATTCTCGGAGTTGGTATTGCGTATTTCAGAGACAGCAAAGCGCATGAGTGCAAAGTGGAAGTACTGAGGGAGGCGCTGGTATAAAGCGCCTCCTGTTCGATTCTTTATGGCGTCAGCAATCCGCACACCAGAACAAAATGGTGCGGCAGCTTTCCGTCCTCCATCCATTCGAGATTCAGGTGCATCAGTTTACTGATCGTCAGGCCGACGTTGCCGCCGAGCGATTCGATGGAGTGGCGCATGGTCTCCGGGAAGCGGCAGGGTTTTCCGGACGGCTTGCTGCATCCGGCCGCGCATCTGGCGCAGCTTCCGGCGGACAGGCTGATGCTGCCGGGATAGAGTTTTTCCTTTTCCAGAAGTTCTTCCGAGAGCTTTCCTTTCTCAGCCGGAAGAACGTGATTGAGCAGTTCCTGCAGCTCGTCGGATGTGTAGGTTTTGTTCCGGACATCCTCCTGGAAAATGATTTTGACCGCGATCAGTTGCAGCGTGCGGTATTTTCTCCAGTATGCTTCTACGTTGAAGTCATACGGTGGGCAGGACCAGATCCGATTGTAGTTCGGACAGGCTTCGCAGGCCGCGCGAAAGGCCGGTATGTCGACGAAACCTTCCAGATATTCGTCCACGGAGATGGAAGCTTCGTGGCGTTCGGTTGTGTAGATCTCGTTGTCCTTTGGTGCGGACAGTTCTCTTTCGGTGTTTTGCATTTTGTTTGATACCTCCGTGATTGTTTGCGGGACAGTCGTTCTTACAGGTCGGTTTCAAAAAACGGCAGCTCTTCTTTTTCCCAGTCGATTTCTTCATATTTGCGGTTCAGAAGCGCGAGCGCTTCTTCATACCCTTCCTCCGAAAACGCAAAATCAAAGAACTGTTTTTTATCGTCCGGCGTGGCCTCAAAGCCAAACGGTCCGGGATAGATGCAGACGTTCAGTTTGTCATCCTGTTTGATCAGGCGGTAGCGCATCTTTTTACAGCTCCCGTAGAACGGGGATTTCGCGATAAACTGCAGGGGAAGTATTTTATCGATCATGAGATTTTGCCTCCGGTTTTGAATGAATTGACTGCTTTCTGACAGTTATTTTACGCGTGCGGCGTGGATGCGTCAAGCGTCGGTTTTATACTGCGGCGGAAAACGAACCAATATTAGCTGTTTAACAGACGAAAAAGAGGCAGTGCGTCCGGAATCGCTTAACTTAGTAATATTAGGAGCGAACCGCGAATTTTAAACCGCTGGTTCATGGCATATTCGGAAAATTTGTGTTATTCTCTGTTCATCGAAGGGAACAAACCATTTCGAAACGAAGTCAGGCAGAAGGCAGACTTCGTAGGGGAACTCTTCCCGCTTCTTACATAAAGGCGCACACAGCAGCGAAATGAATCTGTATATGAGTTTTAAAGCGGTCTTTTCAGAGGATAAAATTATCCAGCCATGAAGGCACAGATCAACCAGCATAGAACCGTTCTGGCAGGGGGCGATCCACACCTTGAAATGGTATAGAGAGAGGATTCCAGTATACGCAGATGTCTAATTTAGCCATTACCACGACGCGTCTTGTTCTCATATATTATATATAATGTAAGTTTCCGAAGAGATTTCCTGAATGCATCCCACTCATGGCGGATGAGGAGGGTGCGTGAATTTGGATGGCTGGAAACGGTTTTCGGCCCGATGCTCCAAAGTCAACGGAACGGGGAAATTGAGGAGTATCCGGATAATGCCCAGGGCCTGCCGGATCTGGCCATGTGAATTGATTCACCCGAAACCTTCTGCCAATCTTAAGAAAATAAATCAGCCGTAATCTGTATCGAGGCCGTTCTTGCCGAAGAACGCAGGGATTCTCCTGGCCTCTGCAGGCGGAGAGAAGAATTGCTGAATGTAGATTGAAACAAAAAGAACAGAAAGGAAGCCGGAATGTCCTATCTTGACGATCTGAAAAAAGAGGCCAGCTATACAAGAACTTTAAACGGCGCAGTGACGCACAGCACTTCCGGCGACGCCTGTCTGGATCTGTTCGCTGTCGCGGGCGGCATGCGCCACCAGGCAGAGAGGGAGCAGATTCGTCTGTTTGACCGCGCGTACCTTGAGAATCCGGAACTGGCCATGAAACTCCTTTTCTATATCCGCGATATACGTCAGGGACTGGGAGAGCGGGAACTGTTCCGCACGCTGATCCGCCATGTGGCAAAGACCTGGCCGGAATCAGCCAGGAAAAACGCTGCGCTTATCTCGGAGTATGGACGGTTTGACGATCTGATGTGTCTGATGGGAACCTCATCCCAGGAAGCGGTCGTAAACGTGATCCGCGAACAGCTGAAAAAGGATACGGAGGCGCTGGAAAGACGCGAGGCCGGCGACATGGACGCTCATATTTCTCTGTTGGCGAAATGGCTGCCTTCCATCAATACGTCAAGTCCGCGTACCCGCGGCCAGGCCAGGGTTCTGGTCAGAGCTCTGGAGATGAACGAGGCAGATTACCGCAGGCTTCTTTCCAGACTTCGCGCCAACATCTGTCTTCCCGAATGCTATCTTACCAGCGGGAAAACGGATAAGATCAGTTACGAAGCCGTACCTGCAGGCGCAATGTTTCGATACAGAGAGGCCTTTGCCCGCCATGACAGAGAACGCTTTGCCGCATATCTGACGGATGTGCAGGCGAAAAACAAAAAGATCCACAGCGGCACGCTGTTTCCCTATAATATCATCCGGCCGTTTTTTAAGGATAACTGTGATTCTCTGAATCAGAAAGTCAGCGGGGAAAACGTTCTGGAACTTCTGTGGGACAATCAGGAAGGCAGCGTCGCGGGACAGAACGCAATTTCTGTCATCGATACTTCCGGTTCCATGTACTGGAACCGCCCGAGGATCCCGATACCGGCGCTGATCTCACAGGCGCTGGGACTGTACTACGCCGAACACTGCAAAGGAATCTTCCATAACACGTTTATTACCTTTGAGACCACCCCGCATCTGATTGAGATTCATGGGAAAACGCTGAAAGATAAGCTGCGCTGTATCCAGTGCGCCGACTGGGGAGGCTCCACGGATCTGGAGGCCGTCTTCGACCTGATTCTCAGAACCGCGGTCAAGGCCGGAACCCCGCAGGAAGAGATGCCGTCCGTTCTGTATGTTATTTCTGACATGGAATTTAACTGCGCGGTTGAGAACCCGGGCAAAACCATCTACGAAAACGCGAAAACCCGGTTCGAAGCGTATGGCTATCAGATGCCTGCGGTCGTCTTCCACAATGTGAACAGCTGGAAGATGCAGACCCCTGTCAGGGCGCGCACAAAAGGAACCGCTCTGGCAAGCGGAGCCGGAACCAGCTCCTTCCGCCATGAATTTGATGGAAATATCACCCCGCTGGAGCATATGCTCCGGGTGCTGAACAGCGAACGCTACGCGGCGGTACACGCATAACAGTTTTGCGGGAGCACCTTTGTGCAGACGCTTTTGCGTTTTTACGGAGATGCCCCTGCTGATTTGAGGCAGCTGGTGCAGAATTTACCGTTAACTGAGCAGGGCAGTTTTAGTCATATTTCAGGGGCTGCGTATCCCGAAATTTCTTTGGCGATATTCCAAATTCTTTTTTGAACGCGCGGTAAAAACTTGAGTAATCCCTGAAACCAAACGACTGAAAAATTTCCGTAATATTTCGATTCTTGAGAAGGGCTTCCCTGCACAGGGACAGCCTTTTTTTCGTGACATACTGGTGGACGGATATGCCTAGGTTGTCTTTAAATTCATGGGCGATATGGTATTTGCTGACAAAGAAGATTTCTGCCAGCCGGTCAAGGGAGAGGTCTTCTTCCAGGTGCGATTCGATGTAATGCAGTATGTTCAGATAAAGGGAACGTTCTCCCCCCTCTTTTTTCAGATTGTGCTGTTCATGGACGATGCGGTTTAAGTGCAGCAGCAGTTCTTCCACGCAGATGTGAAGCTGTGTCTCCCGGCCGAAGCGGTCAGAGTGAAGCTCATCCAGCAGATGGAGAACCAGGGACTGCGTGAGGTTGTAGGAGACACGGTCGGTGTGGAAAATGTAAGTATCCGTGGACAGGGCGCAGGAAACCAGATATCCGAAGTCTTTGGACAGGGAAAGCAGGTATTCGTAGTAATCCCGGCTGATCCAGAATACAAAGCGGCGGTACGGAACTTCAAGGCTGTGGACGATGAGCTGGTGGGAAGTATCAGGCGGGATGAACAGAATATCCCCCGGCTTCAGCGGATAAGCAGTTTTCAGGATCTTCATGCTGACATTGCCTTCCAGAAAGAAATAAAACTCGTAATAATTGTGGGTGTGTGGGGCCACCTTTTTGAGTTTAAGGTCTTTGTAATAATAAATTTCAAAGTCGCGGGAAAGCATGTACTGTCTTAAACTGAATTTGCTCTGGTATTTTTCTTCTTTCATAACGATCACCTGCGGGCTGCCGCACATTTTTCAAAGCTTGCTCACGGGTCATGGCACAGGATTCGGATTCGTCTCACCGGACATCCCTGAATCCAAATCCCAGACACATTTCCGCGCAGCGTATATCAGATGCTTTTGCGGAGAACGGCAAGTATTTTTCCGTTCCTTGTTATATATTTATCATAATCCTTAAAAATCTTCCATAGTTAAAAAAACAATATTTGCAATGAACTCCACAAGTATTTCAATAGAATGTTTTTTGTTGGATTTATATAATAAACATACTTGAAAATCGACAATAATCGGAAAGGATGACAAACTATGGAAATGACACTCAGATGGTATGGCAGCAAATTTGACACAGTTACCCTGAAGCAGATCCGTCAGATTCCGGGTGTGACGGGAGTCATCACGACTCTGTATGACACAGCTCCGGGAGAAGTGTGGAGCCGGGAACGCATCCGGGCGCTGAAGGATGAAGTGGAGGCTGCCGGCCTGAAAATCGCGGGAATTGAAAGCGTGAATGTCCATGACGCAATCAAGACAGGAGCGCCGGAGCGGGAACAGTACATTGCAAATTATATCGAGACACTTGAAAATCTCGGCAAGGAAGACATTCATCTGGTGTGCTACAACTTTATGCCGGTATTCGACTGGACAAGGACGGAGCTGGCGAGGATGCGCCCGGACGGATCCACGGTGCTCGCTTACACGCAGGAGGCGGTCGACGCGCTCGATCCGGAGAAAATGTTCGCTTCTATCGCGGGCGATATGAACGGAACGGTGATGCCGGGCTGGGAGCCGGAGAGGATGGAGCACGTCAAAGAACTGTTCGAGCTGTACAAGGACATTGACGACGAGAAGCTGTTTGAGAACCTGAAATATTTCCTTGAGAAGATCATGCCGGTGTGCGATCAGTACGACATCCGGATGGCGATTCATCCGGACGATCCGGCATGGAGCGTGTTCGGGCTTCCGCGCATCATCATCAACAAGAAAAACATTCTCCGCATGATGAAGATGGTGGACAACCCGCACAACGGCGTCACGTTCTGCTCGGGTTCCTACGGGACCAATCTGGAGAATGATCTGCCGGACATGATCCGTTCCCTGAAGGGAAGGATTCATTTTGCCCATGTGCGGAATCTGAAATTCAACACGCCGACGAATTTTGAGGAGGCCGCTCATCTGTCCTCGGACGGAACTTTCGACATGTACGAGATTATGAGGGCGCTGTACGATATCGGCTTTGATGGACCGATCCGTCCGGACCACGGAAGAATGATCTGGGATGAAGTTGCGATGCCGGGGTATGGGCTCTATGACAGGGCGCTTGGAGCGACATACCTGAACGGCCTGTGGGAAGCAATTGTGAAGGGAGCGGAAAGATATGGAATTAAGTAAAAAAGGACTGGAAAACCGGGCACTGTGGGAGTCGAAAGGCTATTGTCTTCCGAAGTACGACAGAGAAAAGGCCGCTGCGGCGACAAAGGAGAATCCGTTCTGGATTCATTTCGGGGCAGGAAATATCTTCCGCGCATTTCAGGCGAACGTTGTGCAGAATCTGCTGAATGATGGAGTGATCGACCGGGGTCTGATCGTTGCGGAGGGATTTGACTATGAGATCATCGAGAAAATGTACCGCCCGCATGATGATTATTCCCTTCTGGTCACGCTGAAAGCGGATGGAAGCGTTGATAAGACGATTGTCGGAAGTATTATGGAATCCTGCATCCTGGACTCTGACGATGACGCGGAGTACGGGCGCCTGAAGGAGATCTTTACAAAGGATTCCCTGCAGATGGTCACATTTACCATCACGGAGAAGGGATACAGCCTTGTGAACGGAAAAGGAGAGACGCTTCCGGCTGTGGAGGCCGATTTTGCCGCCGGACCGCAGAAACCGCAGAGTTATATTGGAAAAGTTGTCTCACTCCTGTACACGCGCTATAAAGCAGGAGAAAAACCGGTCGCCATGGTCAGCATGGACAACTGTTCCCATAACGGCGACAAGCTGTATGCGGCGGTAAATACGTTTGCGGAAAAATGGGTGGAGAACGGCCTGGCGGAGGAAGGTTTTGCCGCTTATATTCATTCAAAAGACAAGGTTACGTTCCCGTGGACGATGATCGACAAGATCACGCCGCGTCCGGACGCTTCTGTGAAGGAGCTTCTGAAAGCAGACGGGTTGGAGGAGCTGGAGCCGGTCGTCACGTCAAAAAATACATATGTGGCTCCGTTCGTAAATGCTGAGGAGTGCGAGTATCTGGTAATCGAGGACGCGTTCCCGAACGGCCGTCCGGAGCTTGAAAAGGGCGGACTGATGTTCACGGCGCGCGAGACCGTCGACAAGGTGGAGCGGATGAAAGTCTGCACCTGCCTGAATCCGCTGCACACGGCGCTGGCCGTTTACGGATGTCTTCTCGGCTATGAGAAAATCTCGGCGGAGATGACGGATCCGGAGCTGAAAAAACTGGTGGAGACAATCGGATACAAAGAGGGACTTCCGGTTGTGACGGATCCGGGCATCCTGAATCCGAAGGAATTCATCGATACGGTCCTGAATGTACGTTTTCCGAATCCGTTTATGCCGGACACGCCGCAGAGAATCGCCACCGATACTTCCCAGAAACTGGCGATCCGTTTCGGGGAGACGGTCAAGGCATACGAAGCGTCGTCAGAGCTCAAAGTATCCGACCTTAAGCTGATTCCGCTTGTGTTTGCCGGCTGGCTGCGCTATCTGATGGCGGTTGACGATGAAGGAAACGCCTTTGAGCCGAGCCCGGATCCGCTGTACGACACGGTACATCCGTATGTGGAAAATATCCGTCTCGGAGAGGATGTGGATACGGAGAAATTAAGGCCGGTTCTTGAAAACAGCGCAATCTTCGGCGTGAACCTGTATGAAGCGGGACTTGCGGACATGGTGTGCGGATATTTCCGTGAGCTGACCGCAGGGGCTGGGGCTGTGCGCGCAACCTTGAAGAAGTATGTCGGATGAGTTTTGAAAGAGGGCTATCATGAAAGCATTTATGGATAAAGATTTTCTGCTGAGTACAGAGACGGCGAAGAAGCTGTACCACGACTATGCGGCAAAAATGCCGATTCTTGATTACCACTGCCATATCAGCCCGCAGGAAATCTATGAAGATAAGAAATTTGACAATATCTCCCAGGTGTGGCTCGGCGGCGACCATTACAAATGGCGCCAGATGCGTTCCAACGGCGTGGAGGAGCGATATGTCACCGGGGACGCTTCGGACCGTGAGAAATTTCAGAAGTGGGCGGAGACGCTGGAGCGCGCGATTGGCAATCCGCTCTATCACTGGAGCCACCTGGAGCTGCAGAGATATTTCGGTTATTACGGAGCACTGAGCGGAAAGACCGCCGGCGAAGTATGGGATCTCTGCAATGCGAAGCTTCAGGAAGACGGGATGAGCGCCAGAAACCTGATCCGGCAGTCCAATGTTACCCTGTTGTGTACGACGGATGATCCGGCGGATTCGCTGGAATGGCATAAAAAGCTGGCGGCGGACGACAGCTTTGAGGTGCAGGTGCTTCCGGCATGGAGGCCGGACAAAGCCATGAGCCTGGAGAAACCGGACTACCTGGATTATCTGGAAAAACTCGGGGAAGCGGCCGGAATTAAAATAGAGAGTTTCGCTTCGCTTCTTGAGGCGCTGAGGCTGCGCATGGACTTTTTTGATTCCATGGGATGCAAAACCTCCGACCACGGACTTGCCAGCGTCATGTACGCTCCTGTTTCGGATGAAAAAGTGGAGGAGATTTTTGCGGGAAGGCTCGCGGGAAAGATTCCGGACACACAGGAGGAGGCACAGTTCAAGACGGCGTTCATGCTGGCGCTTGGACGGGAATACAGCCGCAGGGACTGGGTGATGCAAATTCATTACGGTGTGAAGCGTGACAACAGAAAACGGCTGTTCCGGCAGTTTGGACCGGACGCGGGGGTGGACTGCATAAACACTTACACCTCTTCCGCGGAGATGGCGGACTTCCTGAACGCGCTTGACGAGACGGACGAGCTTCCGAAGACAATCCTCTACCCGCTGAACCCGACAGAGAACGCGGCGGTCGGAACCGTGATCGGATGCTTCCAGGATTCCACGGCTGCCGGAAAACTTCAGGCGGGCAGCGCCTGGTGGTTTAACGACCATAAGACTGGCATGACGGAGCAGATGACAAGCCTGGCGAACCTCGGACTGCTTGGCAATTTTATAGGGATGCTGACGGACTCCAGAAGTTTCCTTTCTTATCCGCGGCATGAATATTTCCGCAGGATTCTCTGTGATCTGATCGGCGGCTGGGTGGAGAACGGGGAGTACCCGGATGACGAAGAGGCTCTTGGAGGAATTGTCAAGGATATCTGCTACCGCAATGCGGTGCGGTATTTCGGGTTCGACCTGAAAATCTGACATGTTCTGCGCTGCAGGACAGAATACCATGAAGGGAAGCTCTTCGGATCACTCCGTGCGCAGATAAATCTGCCGTCTTCCTTGGCATGGAGACAGAGCTTTCGCAGTATACAGAAAAGAGTGAAGATTCCATGAAAGAAAAATCCAACGCATTATATGAAGGGAAAATTACGCATACGGAGGATACGCTTGAACGGTTGTTCAGAACAGAGCGGCAGACCTACCATCAGATGGACATTCTGCTCCGTCTGGCAGCAGGCTTTGCCATCCTTCTGGCGGGTCTGTTCCTGACAGGGCTGCCCGGTGCGCTGAAAGTAGTCCTCATAGTTCTCGGCGGGCTGATCCTGCTCACCAGGGATTTCTCCACCATCGGCCGCGCGCAGGATGTCACGGAGAAACGAGGGGGAAATCTGCCGGTAATGAGGTATGTGTTCTATGATGCGGATATGCTCCTGTCGGGCGAGGGAAGTATGCATATGGCTTACAACCGGCTGCACAGGCTGATCGAGGACAAGGATTATTTTTATCTGTTTCAGGGAAAAGGTTCCGTGTGCATGATGGAAAAAGATTCTCTGAAACCACAGGATCAGGAGGCGTTCAAGGAGTTCATAAGCAAAAAGACCGAACTTAAATGGAGACGGAATTTTTCTCTGCTGAGCATGAATTTTTTCGATCTGCGTCAGGCTTACAGAGATTTCAGGGAGAAAAAGTAATTGTTTTCTGTATGTGATAAAAAGGACTGCCGGCAGGCAAGTGCCGGGATAACAGTCCGAAAAATAACAAGAACAAGGAGGTTTACTATGAAAAAAATTCTTGCAGTTCTGGGTGCTCTTGCGCTGACATTATCTTTGACTGCCTGCGGAAACAGCACCGAAACCTCAGGGGTACTGAACCTGAAGCTTGCCCACGGCCTGGCTGAAGACCATGCGGTACATATCGCTCTGACAGCCTGGGCCGAGGAAGTGAAGGAGAAATCCAACGGATCAATTAATATCACGATCTATCCAAACGGTACGCTGGGAAGTGAGACAGACAACATTATTCAGATCCGTGCGGGAGCCCTGGATATGACGAAAGTCTCCGCATCCGTACTGGGTAATTTCAGAAGTGAGTGGGATGTGGTTTCCGTACCGTATGTATTTAATGACAAGGATCATTTTTACAACGTGATGGATGGGGAGATTGCGCAGGAGCTTTATTCTCTCACGGAGGATAAAGGATTTGTCGGACTTACCTGGCTGGATTCCGGGGCGCGTTCCTTCTACACCGCGGACAAGGCAATCCGCGAACCGTCCGATCTGTCGGGACTTAAGATCCGTACGATGGATTCCCAGATGGCGATCAATATGATGAAGGCTCTGGGCGGTTCGGCGACGATCACGACCTACTCGGAAGTGTACAGCAGCATGCAGACGGGCAACATCGACGGCGCTGAGAACAACATCACCGCGATGCGCGACCACAGTGATGTTACCAAGTATTACTGCTTCGACGAACATACGAGAATTCCTGATATTATTGTAATCTCCACCGAGGCGTGGGACGCCATGACTCCGGAACAGCAGGAGATCATGAGGACGACGTCGGCGCAGATGACGGAGGACTATAAGACCGCGTGGGCAGACTTCGAGGATGAGATCCGCGGACAGGCGGAGGAAAACGGCGTTGAGTTTGTCGAGGATGTCGATATCCCGGCGTTCCAGGAGGCGTGCCAGTCCATCTACGAGGATCTGAAGACCAGTGCTCCGGCCACCTATGAGTTTGTGGAGAAAATTCAGGCGGCAGGCCAGGAGTAAGAGGATGGTCTGGTTCTTGTAATACGGCGCTTTCAGCAGTACATGGCATGAATGTTTCCTGAGAAAATTTTGGATGGGAGTTTTCATCTATGGTGTTTCCTGCAGTGTATGTGAGCTTAAATAAGAAGGAGATGAGAGTTTGAAACAAATTGAAAAAATACTGGATCTTGTTATGCGCTTCCTGATGGCAGTGGCCATGGGCGCGCTTGTGGTAGGCGGAACCTGGCAGATATTTTCCCGCTGGATCCTGCAGAACCCTTCCACGTTCACGGATGAGTTTCTGCGCTATGTCCTGATCTGGGCGTCGCTTTTAGGATCGGCTTACTGTTTCTACCGTGACGAGCACCTCTCTCTGGACCTGGTTAAAGACCGGGTTAAAGGGACAGCGGGCGTGATCCTGGCGGTTTTTATTGAAGCGATGGTTTTGTTTTTCGTGTGTTACGTGTTCATTTACGGCGGCTGGAAGCTGGCGAGGGCGGCCTTCAACTTTTCCTCGGTTATGCATCTGCCGTACTCATTCCTCTATTCCATTCTGCCGATCTCGGGCATATTTATCGTGGTTGCCCGCATCCTGAAGTATCTGCAGCTTTTGGATAAAAAGAAAGGAGGGGAGAAATAGTGGTTGTACAGTCCGTTTTAATGCTGTTTGGTTCTTTCTTTATTATGCTGTTTGCCGGGGTTCCGATCTCCGCAGGTATCGGAATCGCGTCAATCTTTACTGCTCTGGTGAGCGGTATGCCCGCTGATATCTTTGCTCTGATCGCTGCGCAGAGATGCTTCTCGGGACTGGATTCATTCTCTCTTCTGGCGCTGCCGTTCTTCTCACTTGGCGGCAACATTATGAATAAGGGAGGCATTGCGAAGCGCCTTGTCCGGCTGGCCCGTCTGCTGGTGGGCGGTATCCCGGGTTATCTGGCGGCTACCAATGTGCTGGCGAACATGTTCTTCGGCGCGGTATCCGGATCTTCTGTGGCGGCGGCTTCCGCGATGGGTTCGATCATGAGCCCGCTGGAGGCGGAAGAAGGCTATGATCCGAACTATTCCGCAGCTGTTAATATCTGCTCCGCTCCGACCGGTATCCTGATCCCGCCAAGCGGACCATTGATCCTTTATTCGATCACGGCGGGCGGCGTGTCGGTTGCCGCGCTGTTCATGGGCGGTTACCTGACCGGTATCCTGATTGGCCTGGCTGTTGCGCTGCTGGCGATCTATATGGCGATGCGCGCGGGCTATAAAGTGTCCGCGGGAAAAGAGGAAGACCCGGCGTGGAAGATCTGGCTGGATGCCATTCCGTCTCTGCTGGCAGTCATCATCGTTATGGGCGGTATCCTCGGCGGAATCTTCACAGCTACCGAAGCCGGCGTGGTTATGTGCCTGTACTGCGGAGTTCTGTCGATTATTTACCGTGAGATGAATCTCAAGACTTTGTATGAAATGCTGACTGATACTATGAAGAGTTCGGCGACGATCCTGTTTCTGATCGCGTCGTCTTCCATCATGTCCTATGTTATGTCCTATACGGGTATTCCGGCGGCAATCAGCAGCGGCCTGATGAGCATTTCCAGCAACCGTTACGTGATCCTGCTGATCATGAACGTGTTCCTGCTGGTTATGGGTATGTTCCTGGATCTGACCCCGGCGGTTCTGATCTTCACCCCGATCTTCCTGCCGATCGCCCGCAGCGTCGGCATGAGCGACGTCCATTTCGGCCTGATGCTGATCGCCAACCTCGGCATCGGCTCTGTGACACCGCCGGTAGGCTCCTGCCTGTTCGTCGGATGCGGTGTGGCGCACGTTAAGATCGAGGGCGTTACGAAATATATCGTGCCTATTTTCGGCGCGATGGTTATTGCGTTGTTCCTGATAACTTTTATTCCGGCAATTCCGCTGATCGTGCCGTATCTGTTTGACCTGGTGCCGTCTTTCTGGTGGTAGGCATTAACATCTGATCAGCAGGTTTTGCGGCGGCCCGCAGACGGTTCTTCCCTTCATGGGGGCGCCGATGTCCTGCGGGCCGCCTTTACTATAACAAACATTAATTAAGAATACGGAGAAAAAATCTATGGATATTTGTTCAAAATATGCCGGCTTTGAGCGGCAGGACGGAGCGTTCCTGGTGCACACCAACAACGCGGATATCAAGCTTTGTTTTGTCACGGAAGAAATTGTCCGTGTAAGAGTGGCCTTTGACAGAAAAATGAAAGAAGAATCCTATGTCCTGATGACGACTGCGTGGGAGGATCGCCTGGATTCCCTGTTTGAGGGGGAGCGCACCCGCGTGCAGCCCGTGGATCCCACAGTGTCCGAGGATGAGGAGAAGATTGTATTTGATACTGGTAAAGTAAGCCTGGTGCTGCAGAAGGTTCCGTTTGCTTTTAAGCTGTTATCGGCGGACGGCACGCTACTGTACAGTACCCGTCCGGGCAGTTCCTTTACGCTTGACAGCAACCGGCGGGTGACTGCGTACAGTCTGATGGAAGAGGATGACTGCTACTATGGGTTCGGAGAGAAAGCCGGAGTCCTGAATAAGAATAAGGTGTTTCTGCGGGAGCGCGCGACGGACGCCATGGGATATGACCCGCAGAGGATGGACACGCTGTACAAGCATATTCCGTTTTATATCCGCTTAAGCCGCGGCACCGGACGTGCGGTGGGCCTGTTCTACCATAACTTCTATGAGTCAGTTTTCAACATGGGCTGCGAGAAGAGCAACTACTGGCCCCGCTACACCTACTGGCAGGCGGACGGCGGGGACATCGACCTGTTCCTGCTTGGCGGAGATACGATCGCGCGTGTTGTGGACAATTACACGCTCCTGACCGGACGCCCGACGCTTCTGCCGAAGAGAGCGCTCGGCTATCAGGGTTCCAGCATGTACTATCCGGAGCTGGAAAAGGACAGCGATGACGCGGTGATTGGATTTATCGACACCATCAAGGAGGAGGGATTCCCGATTGACGGATTCCATCTGTCCTCCGGTTATACCAGTTACAATAACAAACGCTGCGTGTTTACGTGGAACACAGACCGCTTCAAGGATCCGCGCGCGTATTTTGCTGCCATGAATGAGCGGGGAGCGCAGAATGTTCCGAATGTGAAGCCGGGCATCCTGCTGTGCCATCCGTGGTTCGACGAATTTGTAAAGCAGGATGTGTTTGTCCGGGACAGTAAGGATCCGCAGACGTACGGTGTCGGAGACTGGTGGGGCGGAGACGGCGCGTTCTGGGATTTTACAAAGCCGGAAGCGCGAGAGATATGGAAGAAATATCTGACGGAGCATGTGATCGATATTGGTACGGATTCCATCTGGAATGACAACTGCGAATACGATAGTCTGCTGGACAAGGATATTATCTGTGATTTTGACGGCGAGGGCGGAACGATCGGACAGTTAAAGCCGCTGATGTGTACGATCATGTGCAAGATGAGCAACGACGCCGTGATTGAGCATAACGCCGACGCGAGGCCGTACTCGGTGTGCCGCAGCGGAAGCGCGGGAATCCAGCGCTATGCGCAGACATGGTGCGGGGATAATTATACGAGCTGGGACAGCCTGCGCTATAACATCCCGATCATCACCGGGATGGGGCTTTCCGGACAGCCGAATGAGGGAGCTGATATCGGAGGCTTTGCCGGTCCGGCGCCGACGGAGGAGCTGTTCGTCCGCTGGGTGCAGCAGGGTATCTTCCAGGCAAGGTTTTCCATCCATTCCGCCAGCAATGACAATACGGTTACGGAACCGTGGATGTTCCGCGACTCGGCAGATCTGATCCGCAGCGCGATCCTTTTCCGCTATCGGATGACGCCGTATCTGTATTCCGCGGAGTATGAGGCAAATCAGACCGGGGCGCCGATCATGCGCGCGCTTGTCTATGAGTTCCAGAATGACCCGAATGTCTATGACGAGAGTTTTGAGTACATGTTCGGGCGCGACATTCTTGTGGCCAATGTGATTGAGGAAGGAGCCTCCAGCAAGAAAGTATATCTGCCGGCCGGAACAAAGTGGTATGACTGGAATAACAAATTTGCCTGCTATGAGGGCGGGCAGACGATCGAGATTCCGGTGACGATGGAATCGATTCCGATGTTCCTGCGGGAAGGAGCAATCGTGCCGATGGCCGATAACCAGCTTATGAGTATGGAGCGCGACCATATGACGGATCTGCACCTGACGCTGATACCGGGAGGAGAGAGAACGTATACGCTCTATGACGACGACGGCGTCACCAATGACTTTAAGAAAGGCGTCAGCCGCCGGACAGAGATCCGCATGTCCGGCACCGATGTGGTGAAGGTAGAGTTTACCTCAGAAGGAAGCTATGAGGATACGGTCAAAAAGGTGACGGTGGAGATGGTGCGCAAGAGCCGCAGCCCGTTCTGGGTGACGCTGGGCAATGAGCAGCTGGAGCATTTTCTGAACCGCCGCAAATTTGAGGCGGCCGAATCCGGCTGGTATTACAGCCAGAGCAAACGAGCCGTTCTGGTCAAATATCCGAATCCGGGAAGGGACATCACTCTGACGGTTTCCTTTGAAGATTTTGATCTGATCGGAATGTAATGATGCCAGGGTCGAAAGGTCATGCGTTCCATGTTCACATGGAAAAGCATGACACTGAGACCCCAAAAACACCGAAAAGGAGCCATTTTTAAGGAGAAAATTCATGCTTTTAAGGAAATGTGAGAGCTTTGAGAAGACGGAAAATGGTTATATCCTTCACGGGGACAGCGCTGATGTGCTTCTGGTATTTTTGTCAGATGATGTAATCCGTGTGAGAGTGTCATTTGAGCGGAAATTTCCGGAAGAATCCTATACGCTGGTGACGACGGCGTGGGCGGACCGCATGGATGAGCTTTTGAAGGATGAGCGCACGCGCATTGTCCCGCTGGACGTTCCCTGCGAGGAGACGGATCGGGAGCTTTGCTTTTGTACGGGCAGTCTGCGTCTGGCAGTCTGCAGAGAGCCTTTTTCGATAAGCCTTTATACCGCGGAGGGGACGCTCATCTATCAGGATCTCAAAGAGCGCGCCTATGAAAAAGACCAGCTCGGAAGGCTGAGCCATTTTTCACGCATCGACTATGCGGCCGATCACTTTTACGGCTTTGGGGAGAAGACGGGGCATCTTGACAAGAAAGGAAGACGGCTGCGCATGAGTCCCAAGGACGCGATCGGGCATGACCCCGAGAACGGCGATCCGATGTATAAGCATATTCCGTTCTACATCCGTATCAATGAGGAAACGCAGTATGCCCTGGGCCTGTTTTACCATAACTCGTATGACTGCGTGTTTGACATGGGGCAGGAGCTGTCCGGGTACTGGGACCGCTACTGTTACTATCAGACGGACGGCGGGGATATCGACTTGTTCCTTCTCGGAGGACCGGGGGCGGATGAGGTGCTGGAGCGTTATACATGGCTGACCGGGCGCAGCGCCCTGCCGACGAAGCAGTCGCTGGGATACTGCGCGTCCACCATGTATTATGCCGAGCTGGAAAAAGACTGCGATCAGGAAATCTACCGTGTGATCGACAAGCATGAGAAGGAAGAGATTCCGATCGACAACTTCTGGCTGGCGTCCGGCTATTCCAGCGGCGAGGAGGACAATCTGCGGTATGTATTCAACTGGAACCGCCGCAGATTCCCTGACCCGAAAGAGTTTTTCCGGCAGATGAACGCGCGCGGCATCAACGTGATACCGAATTTAAAGCCCGGAATCCTGAACCATCATCCGTATATCAGCTTGTTTGAGGAGAAGGATGTCTTTATCAAAACACCGGACGGAAGCGCCCCGTACTATGGACGATGGTGGGGTGGTACCGGACGTTTCTTTGACTTCACGAATCCCAAAGCGCGAGAAGTCTGGAAAGAGCTGCTGAAAAAGAATATTCTTCAGATGGGAACGAGGACGGTCTGGAACGACAACTGCGAGATGGACGGCGTGGAAGACCGCGATGCCTGGTGTGATTTTGAAGGGGAAGGCGGCACAATGGCGCAGCTTAAGATCCTGCACTCCAATCTGATGGCCTATGTGGGAAAACAGGCGATTGCCGAGGTTTATCCGGGAAAGCGGCCCTATATCATCAACCGCGCGGGCTTTGCCGGAATCCAGCGCTATGCCCAGGTGTGGGGCGGGGATAATCTGACGGACTGGCGGACACTGAAATATAACGTCGCCACGGTCGTGGGCATGGGGCTTTCCGGATGCGCCAACATGGGCTGCGATATCGGCGGCTTTGCCGGCGGAGCTCCGGGGGCGGAGCTTCTGCTGCGCTGGATCCAGAGCGGAATCTTCCAGCCGCGGTTCTGCATTAACTCGGCCAATAATGACAATACGGTCACACAGCCGTGGATGTACGAAGAAAATCTGCCTTATATTCGTGAAGCGTATGCTCTGCGTTACCGGATGCTGCCGTATCTGTACTCTCTAATGTATGAGGCCAGTCAGAACGGAATGCCCGTGATGCGTCCGCTGTTCCTGGAGTTTCCGGAGGACAGAAACTGCTACAGTGATAAAAATCTTACTTTCATGTACGGAAAAAGTGTTCTGGTTGCCAACGTTCTGGAAGAAGGCGCAAAGTCGCGTACCGTCTATCTGCCGGCGGGCAGCAGGTGGTACGATATGAACGATAACCTGAAAGAATACTGTGGAGGACAGACAATCGAGGTTCCGGTCGGGCCCGGTACGATCCCGATGTTTCTGCGGGGCTCCGCCATCTTCATTACGAGCGAAGATATCAGGCATATCCTCAAAGACAGGCTGCGTCATCTGGATCTGCTGGCAGCGGCGGAGAAAGATTCGGAATTTGTATTCTATGACGACGACGGTTACACTGAGGATTACAAAAACGGAGTGTACGCGAGGACGACAATCCAGGTGGAAGCGGGAGAACAGACGCGGATCAGCTTCTGTACGGAGGGCAGTTATAAGCCAACCGTGGAGAGTCTGACGATCCGGCTGGTGAGCAAACAGAAAGGCGCTTTCTGGGTGACGGCGGACGGGAAACAGCTTACACGTTACATTGTGCGCGACGGCTGGGAGGAAGCCGAATCCGGATGGTACTACAACTTGTCTGACCGGACAATCTGCGTCAAATGTCCGGTTCCGGATAAAAAACAGTTTGAGGTCGTCATCTCCACTGAGAAGTTTGACCTGATCGGAATGGCGGAATAGCAAATGATGAGTGAACTTTAAGATTGTATACGGAGGGGCTGTTGATCTGACAGCCCCTTTTGCTGTACGCAGGCCTGGATGTTTAGCTGCAATTTATAAGACGGACAGCGTTTGACATGTACGTATCATGTACTTGACATGTACTTGTCAGGCACATGTCTGCATGTTAAAATGAACTGAAAACAAAGCTGCCGGGGTGATATCTGTGAGAAAATACAATAATTTTGACCTGCACTTTATTTTTGACCTGAAAAATGAAAAGATCCATTTTCTGAACGCCGAATATATCCACCCGCTCAAGCAGGCGCTTGTGCAGGAACTTCAGCAGGATTTTCAAAAGGATTCAAATGTAAAAACTGCGATTGTGTTTGGGAGCGGTGTGGAATTTCGCTGTAACAGTTATAGTGATCTGGATCTGTGCATTGAGCGTTATGACTGTGATCGGACTTTCCATTATGAAGCGGGAAGCCCGAATGAAGCAGTGGATCTGCTTTACGCGGACCGGATCGGTGAACGGCTGCGCCGGGAAATTGAATTGTTGTTTATGACAGGGAGGAAGAATATGTGTGATATACGGCTTTTTCGGCGTGCTTATCTGGATTATCGTGCTGCGGAAAATCTTCTGAAAATGCCGGAAAATGACGAAGCCTATATGAATATGGTAGCTTACCACCTTCAGCAGGCAGTGGAGAAGACGCTGAAAGCGTTTCTGGAATGTGCTGGCGTCACAGTTCCAAATACACATGATATCGACCGCCTGGTCCGCATGTCCGGGAACAACGGTTCACGCGTTATTGTTACGGAATGGGTGGAAGATAAAGCGGATATGCTCACCCGCTGGGAAACAGATACCCAGTATGATATGGATTATTGCGTGGAGAAAGAAAAAGTCCTGAAAGGACTGAAAGAGGTAAAACATTTTCTGGAGATAAACGGATTAAAGGACGAATTGCGGGAGGAACTTCAGGATCCTGTTGTGAGAGAAAAACTGACATCTCTCTTTCCGAAAACCTATTGGCCCACCAGTGATTTTGAGTGGAACTGCATGTATCAGGTCTTCCGGC
>CANQAR010000069.1 GCA_947588845.1 uncultured Lachnospiraceae bacterium | reverse complement strand
TCGGATATCCCGATCCTCCCGACCCGCCTCACCTCCAGGCGGTAGATCTGGCGGAAAATCTGGTAATCACAGAGGAACACCCCGTGCGGCTCCTCCTTCTCCCCGGCCTCTTCCATAATGCTCTCAATGCTGCCCAGCTGTATCCTTCCGTCCGTTACCACTTTCTGGAAGGTATCCTGCAGCTTCTCCGGCGCCCTTATCCCAAGGTTTTCATAAAACTGCTTCTTCGCAGTTTCATACTGGGACATCGCCTGGTTGTATTTCTGCTGCTTCTGCAGGCTCATGATGAACCAGCTCTGTATGTCTTCGTCCAGCGGTTCGTATTCCACGACCTTCCGGCAGAGGGCTTCCAGCTCTTCCCACCCGTTTTCCCGCTCGTAAATATCACACAGTATTTTTGCCACCCTCAGGTAGGTCGCCTGGTAGTCCACAGCCTGGTTCTGAATCCACGTCTCCGAGGCCAGCTTGATTGAAACATCTCCCCGATAGCAGGCAAGCGTCTTCTGGCAGAGCAGTTTTTTTTCCGGGCCGTCCGGCTGTTTCCTTATCTCGCTGTCGAGCCTTTTAAACTTCTCGTAATCCGTCTCGACCGGAACCTCCGGGTTCCACTGGTACCCTCCCGGCTGTGTACATATGTATTCTTCCGGGCCCAGCGCTTTCAGCTCGTTCCGGAGGCGGTAGACCAGATTTTTCAGCGCGTTTTCCGGGTTTTTTGAATTTCCGGAGCAGAACAGTTCAATCAGCCTTTTTTTCATGATTACCTTATCTTTGTGGCTGATCAGGTAAACCAGCAGCTGCACCAGCCTGCCCGCCCGGATATCCTCTTCCCTGAGGACGGCCTCCCCATCCGATAAGGAAAAAGTCCCAAATATCATTGCTTCCAGCACTTTTCCTGCCCTCTCTTCTACTTCTCTTCCATACTGTCTTTTTTCTGCCGCCGGCCATTTTCCCCGTCAGCGATTACGGAATTCATAAGATGCAGCATTTCCATCACGCTCCGGAATGATATCTTTCTATTTCCCTGGACCCAGAAAATCTGTCCCTGCCAGGTACTTTTCTGATGATCAATGACCTCGACAATGAAGGTCTGTTTTCCCATTTTTTTCTGTTTTTTATCTCCCATCCGCTTTTTTTTCTTTGATTATACCCCCCCCGGTCACAAAAACGGTCATTTCGGCTCATTTTCCTGCCCGATTTCAAAAAACTGTGATCATAAAAATTTCATTTTCTAACCTGCTCATGTTTTTTTGTTTTTCTTCCGCTTTTCAGTATTTCGAATTTATTTTTCAGTTTTTTGTAATCCATTTTCCCATAATTGTAAATTTTTCATAAAATTTTTCTTGAATTTTTCTAAATTTCACTGTATAATTGGGAAAATTTAAAAAAAATGAGGTTTAAAGCATGGATACATCGAATCAGTTCTGTACGATAGACGAGACGAAGGAAATGTACACGATTATTTCAGACAATTTAAGAAAGCTGATTGCCCAGCAGGGAATTACCCAAAAAGAACTTGCAAATAAAATGGGCATTGCTCCGGCCTCCATGACAGACTACTGCAAAGGACGCAGAATGCCTGCCATCGAATTCTTTATGGCGCTGAAAAAACATTACGGCATTTCCATTGACGATTTTCTCACCAAAAGCATCAATCCTTCCGGAAGCATTCTTCCGGCCAGAAATCTTCAGGCCGACCCTGCATTTCTGACGACCTGTCAGAAATACTGCGGCACATACTTTGTCTATTACTTTGATACCAGTAAATTCAAAGGGCGCGATACGCAGATTCCCAGAGCCTCCCTTCTTTATGGAATCCTGTACATTTATGAAAATCCTTCACTCCTCGATATGCCGGAATACAGCTGCGCCGCTGTTTTGGGCATTTCCAGCAGGGATAACGTGATCTCGCTGAAAAAAACAATTGAATCTTTTAAAAATCCCCAGGAAGTCATTGAATATATTGAAAAAAACCATGCAAGCACCGCTTATTACGGAGACTTTGAGTTATCTCAGGAACATGCTTTTGTGAGCATGAACCATGCGTCCACGGATAAGGCGCTTCTTATTTTTTACCGTGTGGACAACAACAAACCCAATTATGCCGGCGGAATCGGAACCATTAATTCCGTCTCAAAAGGAAGACAGAGAATGCCTGTGGTTCAGTTTATGGGAATTTCAAGATACCGCCTGTCCATGTCCCCGGAAGAAATTCATCACTGTCTTCTTCTCAACTATCCAACTTTTAGAGCCGAACAGGAAACGGATGAAATGATCCAGAATTTCAAGACGCTGTACGTAAACGACGGCGAACCAAAAGAAGGGTTTTCCGAACTTCAGAAATCCCTTATTGTCCGCTCCACTCTGGAGCGGTATATCCGCAAAAGTCTGGAACGCAATATGTTCCGCTATGGAAAAATATCTGAACGTGACGATGATGAATGGTATCATGCCATCAAAGAAGCCATTAAAGAAACTGACGATAAAAATGATTAATCTTTGCAAAAGAATGTGAGGTGACAATTATGGCCTATGAATTAACGGTCGCTTTTAATGATATTATGAATATTTACTCCAGAAACCATAAAATCGTGAACGGTCATGACCTTAAGGAAGCCTACGAGTACGCGGAGGCCAAACATGCCGGAATGACCCGGGGCACCGGAGAACCGTATATTTCTCACCCTCTCAGAACCGCAAGACTTATCTGTGAATGGGGCTTTGAAAGTGATATGATCATTGCCGCCATCCTTCACGACGTAGTAGAAGACTGCGATACCCCGCTGTCTGAAATAGAAGAAAAATTCGGGCCGCATATTGCCAGGATCGTCGACGCTGTCACCGCTTTGAGCGACAGGGACTTTTCTGACCGCACTCTCACCAAAGTCCAGAGGGATCTCCTGTCTGACGCCAAACTGCAAAAAAAAATGAACGAAAAAGCGCTGTATATAAAGATCGCCGACAGGATCGACAATCTCAATACTCTCTCCGGAGTAAAAGAAAGCAAACGCATTCCCAAGGCCGAACATACAAGAGAAATCATCATACCTATGGCAAAACTGGCAAATGCGTATCATTTCGTTGATATTCTGGAAGAATTGTGTTTTCAGACCGAGCATCCTGAAATGTACGAAAAAATCAAATCCTGGTGCAAAAAGGTACTCGATGAAAACAGCCGCAGATACCGGAAATCCCTTGACACGCTTTCCGGCATTTTTGATCCTCACTGCAGACACGAATCAAAAGAACTTGATTTCTGCAGCCGCTACATTACAGACTTTATTCATCAGCAGCGCCCCTGTGTCAGCATTTTCCGACAGCTGATCGATCACGCCGGAAATATAAAAAAAGACCTTGAAAAGATTCTTTCCAAGGAACATATTCCTCTTTACGATCTGACTCTTATTGTAAGCGATGAACTGGAAAAGGAAAACTCCATCCTTCGTCCGAACGACATCTTTTTCCAGTATTTCGACAAGATCCTTTCCAACAGAGGTTTTTATCTTATAAAATACTGCAGCACCACCTATAAGGATGCCTGTTACTTTATTCTGTCCGACAAGATGGATAACCTTTACAGACTGTTCGTGAGAACCGTGAAAAGTTACCAGCGTTTTCTGTACGGCAGCATAATTGACTCAGATAACCGCTTCTCTATCACCGACGTGAATGAAATTGATCCCCGGGAGACCTACAACGAAAAAATCAAGGTCTTCCGAAAAGACGGATCTTCCATGCTTATCGATAAAGGAGCGACTGTTCTGGACTTCGCTTTTTACATACACAGCGATCTGGGATATCACTTTGCTTACGCAATGGTGGATGAATCCAGAACGCAGCTTCCTGCCTATACAAGACTCAACGACGGAGATACCATAACCATCGTGGCGGATGAAAAAAATATTCCCGATATAACCTGGTTTAAATACGCAAAGACAAGCAAAGCGGTACATTTTCTTGTCCGCTACTTTGAAAGTCATTACAATTTTGTCACCAGAGAATATCGGGTTTCTTAATCTGCGTCAACAGCTGATTTCCCTGCCTGGATCTGATCAGGCAGGAGGCAGTTTTTTCCTCCCGCTCGCCGCGCGGCCCGCATGTTGCTTCAGTAGCTGTTTTCCCTGTCCAGGCCTGATTGAGCAGGAGGCGGTTTTCCCTCCTGACCGCCGCGCGGCATGCACGCTGTGTCAACAGCTGGTTTCCCTGTCCGGCCTAATCGAGCAGGAGGCGGTTTTTCCTCCTGACCGCCGCGCAGCCCAGATGCTGCAGCCATCCTGACTCCGGTTTTCATCTGCTCAGGCAGCACACCGTCTCAATCTCTTCCGTAAACGGGAACATATCGTACGGCCATGCCCCCTGCGCGCGATAACCGTGCGCGATCAGATACTTCAGATCCCGCGCCAGCGATTCCGGATTGCAGGATATATAGACAATCCTCTTCGGAGCGAGAGTGATCACTGAGGACAGAAATTCTTCGCTGCTTCCCTGGCGCGGCGGATCCATGAATACGACATCCGCCTTCTCGCCGTCCTCCGCCATTCCTTTCAGAAAATCTCCCGCGTCATTCTGATAAAACGAAACATTTTTAATCCCATTCCGCGCGGCATTTCTGACGGCGTCGCGCACAGCATCCTTATTCAGCTCTACGCTGATCACTTCTCCAGCCTGTGATGAGGCGACAATTCCGATCGTCCCGATTCCGCAGTAAGCGTCGATAACCCGCTCTTTTCCCGTCAGTCCGGCAAGTTCGACCGCCTTGCGGTACAGCAGCTCCGTCTGGACAGAGTTGACCTGATAGAAAGATTTGGAGGAAATGCGGAATGTATAGCCGCAAAGCTCATCTTCAATATAACCTTTTCCGTAGATCACGCTCTCCTTGTCTCCCAGTACCATGCTTGTCTGCCGGTTGTTTACGTTGACAATAATCGTCGTGATCTCCGGATGCAGAGAGCGCAGCGCTTTGACAAAATTATTCTTTGACGGAAGAATCGGAGAGCCGAGCACAAGCACAACCATGATCTGCCCGGTCTTGTGTCCGGTGCGCACGAGCACATGACGCAGCAGACCGTACCCCGTATCCTCATCGTATGTCTTAATCTTAAAAGACTTCAGCATACCCCGGATGTCCCGGATGATCGCGTCCGCTTTCTCATTCTCAATCAGGCAGCTGTCAACCGGAACTACTGTGTGCGTCCCCTCCTGATAAATTCCCGATATGATCTTCCCGTCCTGCGTCCTGTCAAAGACCGCATGCACTTTATTCCTGTAATGAAGCGGCTGCTCCATTCCCACAACAGGGCTGACTTTGCAGTACGGCTTCAGCAGCTTCGCGACACGCTCACGTTTGAGTTTCAGCTGCTCCTCATAGGAGATCCTCAGGTAGCGGCAGCCGCCGCATTTCTTATCCGCAGGGCAGAATAATCCCTGTTTTCTGCTTCCTGTTTCAAAATTTTCTTTTCTCTTTTTCTCTGAAGAACAAACAAATTCATCCCGTTTCTGACCCGGTCGGCCATCCGGTTTTTTATCCGGCCTGCTGCCGGTTCCGGCCTTCCCTTCTGGATCCATCCGCCTGCCCTCAGCCTTTTTCCAGGCTGTGGTATTGTTTGTACGGACTGATCTGTTATTCATTTTTTCGTTCATCCGACTGTCAGATTTCCCGCCTGCTTTTTTATCTGTCCGTCTGTCCGCGTCATCTCTTTCGCGGTGCATTCTGCTATTCGCGGCTTTTGTGACATTCTGCTTCTTTCCCGGTTTTCCAGTTCTTACTGCTTTTTCTGCTTTTTCTGCTTTTTCTGCTTTTTCTATTTTTCCTGTCATCTTCTCTCCCATATTTTCTGCGGCATTTCGCGCCTTCCCTGTCCTGCTGCCTTTCACGTCTCCCTGGCAGTCGCAGTCATATCTCCGGATCAGTTTCCCATTTTCCGCGTCGTCTTATCCTTCCTGTATTCAAGACTCACCCGCGAATCCTGCGCGCGGGATTCAGGTCTGCACCAGCAGACATCTTCCATTTCGAATCCCACCTGATTTTCTTTCCGGATGCTGCCCGTTCCAGCAGTATTCCACAAAACTGACGATCTGTCAACTATGATTCTCTTCTTAATTTCAGTTCACACCTCCACTGAGTTCAAAGTCCGAGCATTCTTTTATCCGCTTACTCCGCTTCCGTTAAATTCGGGAATGAAACTCTCCCGCGCAGTCTCACCTTCCTGAAAAAATCCCTGTTCCACCCCGATCTCCAGCGCATAATCAAGTACTCTCTCATATTCCCTCTTCGTCACCCGGCGGCCAAGCAGTCTGTCCTCTTTTACCGCCTCCATCGGCGTGTATTGATTCATAATACTCAGATAAATCTGATTGCCATACGCTTCATGCAGACGCCGGACGACCTCTTTTGCCTCGCGTACATGGCCGGGAAGCAGCAGATGACGTACAATCACGCCTTTTTTCATCATGCCCCTCCCGTCAAACTCCGGCTCCGGCTGCTGCCGCACCATCTCCCGCACCGCAGCCCACGCAGTCTCCGGATAATCCGCCGCGCTGGAAAGTTCTTTTGCAGTCTCAAAATTTGCATACTTGAAATCCGGAAGATAGATATCCACCAGCCCTTCCAGCATTTCCAACGTTTCCGCAAGTTCATACCCGCTGCTGTTCCAGACAACCGGAATCTCCAGCCCATCCCGTTTCGCCTCACGCAAAGCTTCAACAACCTGCGGCACATAATGACCCGCAGTCACAAGATTGATATTATTGGCCCTCTGTTCCTGCAGCTCCAAAAAAATCTCCGCTAGCCGGGAGACTGTAATCTCCGTACCTGCTCTCCCGCGCGAAATTTCCCGGTTCTGGCAGTAAACGCATCCCAATGCGCAGCCCGAAAAAAACACGGCGCCGGAGCCTTCCTTTCCGGAGAGACACGGCTCCTCCCACATATGCAGCGCCGCCCGCGCAACCAGCATGCGGTCATCCATGTGACATCGGCCTTTCATTCCGGCTTTCCGCCTTGCCCCGCACCTGCGCGGGCAGAGGAAACAGCCCTGCCGATCCGCAGGCAGCCGCATAGCATCATCAGGAGGCCCAGGCTTACTGCCTGAAGAAATCAAATCACCCGCAATTTCAGTCATGAGGCTGGCGCTCCTTTCTTCCAAAATACCGTCTTGCAGCACGGGCAGGCAGTACTGTGAGTAAAAATTTCTCTCATGTTTATTCCCCGGAATATGCAGACATGCTCATCCGCCGGTGCAGTCACATCACTGCTTCTTCGATCACGCAGCGATGCTCTCTTGTCGCTTTATCATAATTAATTCCTACCAGCAGAAGATTTCCTCTATAGTCTTTCAGACTCTCGCAGTACTGCTTTCTTTTGATCTGTCCGATCGCGCCCTCCGCACTTTTGTTCCATTTCAGCTCTACTATGAGAGCAGGCTTGTCCTGGTACTGTTTTCTCGGAAGGAACACCAGATCGGCGAACCCTTTTCCTGTGGGCAGTTCCCGATACACCGTGTAAAAATTCCGCGCCACATAAAATGCCAGTGATATCGTGTAGCTCAGCGCGTTCTCATCATTATACTGCAGATGAGCATTCTCATAGTGCGCCTGCTCCACCGCCTCCGCGACCCTGCTCTCCTCCCGGTTCCAGATCGCCTCCAGCGCCATACGGGAGTTCTTCAGCGCTCTTGACACCTCTCCCCAGTCGGAATTGCTCACTGCAGTCACATATTCATTCAGTATCTCATGATTCGGAATAAAGACCTGCCCTGTCTCACTCAGATACCCCAGATAACCCAGATGGACAAGTAGCGTCAGCACATCGTCCCGCGAATGAAATGTCACCATATCATTCGTAAAACTGCGCGTATCTACCGGAACCCGGTTCCTTCCCGTCATCATTTCAATAATGCTGTCCTTCAGGCCCTCAAAATTCATGTCAATGTACGTGCGGAGCGCCTCGAAAGTCTCCGTCTGGTTCCAGTAATACTGAAAAACGCGAAAGCGCATAGCGCTGACCACCGACCGGGGATTGTACACGGAACCGACCCCGGCGAGATGATATCCGTCATACCATTTTTTTACTTCTTCATAGTCCATCTGACAGCGCTCGCAGAGCGCGCACACTTCTTTTTCCGTAAATCCCACGTACTCCGCCAGATCACCCGCAAAAGTCATGGAAAACTCATCGAACATATTCAGGGCGCTGTGCGTCCCGTATTTTTTGATCGGAAGGATACCCGTCATGTAGCAGAGCGCGATGTATCCTTTATCCTTCAGCATATCCCGGAGAAAATCGAGATATTTTTTCTGCGCGTCGTGATCCTCTTTGTATTCCCGGAAAATGCAGTCCCACTCGTCGATGATCACAACAAAAGGAATCCGGTTCTCAGCATACAAATCCTGCATACTTCCGATCAAATCCTTCTCATCATAATAATCTACGTTCGGATATTCATGCTTCAGATCCCGGGTAACACGGCCTTTCAGCAGGTCCAGCATGCGGTCCATTGAATTTGTCCGGCTCAAAAACTCCTGCATATTCAGAAAAATTACATGAAACTGATTCCTGTACTTCTCATAATTCTTCGTTTTTGCAATCTCAAAATTTGCAAACAATTCCCGCGAATCGCAGCCCAGACTATAATACGCGGTCAGCATATCCGCGGTCACAGACTTCCCAAAACGGCGCGGCCGGCTGACGCATATATATTTCTGCATTGTGTTTATAACCCGGTTGCAATATCGGATCAGTCCTGTCTTGTCCACGTAAATTTCCGAATTGACACTCTGATAAAATTTTTCATTTCCCGGATTCAGATAACTTCCCATTCTGCATACCCTCTCTTTCCAAATATTTCTATTCACACCGTATACGACCGCATAGAGGAAATCCCTTGGACTGATTCGCAGCTTCCGCGATCCTGCCCACAGAGATCATCATGAATAAAGTGTATCTGATTATCTTTTTTATTGCAACAAATTTTTTCAAAATGTCATTCATTTTTTATGAGTCATTATAATTTATGTTTGTTTTACAGTACTTTCCGCCTTTTTCTTATTTATTTTCTTTTTCCCGGCAGCTGCGCCAGCACGATCGCCGTAAACATCAGCGCGCATCCTGCCAGCTCTCGCGTGCTCAATTTCTGGCCGAGCAGCGCCCAGCCTGCCAGTACGGAGATAACCGATTCCAGACTCATAATCAGTGAGGCCACCGTCGGATCCATCCCTTTCTGGCCGACGATCTGCAGTGTATACGCTATCCCGCATGACATCACACCGGCATACAGGATTGGCATCCATGCCTGCAGAATCGCGGTAATCTCAGGTTTTTCCGTAATCAGCATCCCGATCCCTGAAAAAATACAGCACACAAAAAACTGCATGCAGGACAACCTCACTCCGTCCGTTTTCGGCGAAAAATAATCAATTACAAGGATATGAATCGTGAACGCCAGCGCGCACAGCAGAACCAGAAAATCGCCTTTTCCAATCGAAAATCCGCCTGTGATGCACAGCAGGTACAGCCCTATCACTGCGAGCGCCACGCTGATCCAGACGCGCAGCCCTGCTGCCTTTCCGACAAAAATACCAAGCAAGGGCACCAGAACAATATAAAGAGCCGTGATAAAACCTGCTTTCCCGACTGTCGTATACTGAATCCCGAACTGCTGCAGATTGCTCGCGACAAAAAAGACAATTCCGCAGCAGATACCTCCTTTTAAAAGTGTTTTTCCATCTCCGCCTCCCGACAGAAAGGCGGCAATCCCGGAAGATTTTTTTCCGGCGCTGTCATGAATCCCTTCCCCGGCAGGATTTTTACCGGAACAGATGGTGTGATTCCCATCCGTCCGGTTTGCCTCTGTAAATTTCCCTGTATTTTCGTCCGCATGCATCTCATGTACATCTCTGCTTCTGATCTTGTCGAGAAAAAATATACACGGGAGCAGAACCAGGCATCCCAGCAGACACCTGGCAAAATTAAACGTAAACGGACCAATATATTCCATTCCAACACTCTGCGCGACAAAAGCCACGCCCCAGATCGTTGCCGTCAGAAACAGCATCACCGGGTTTTTCCATGATGTTTTTTTCATAATTTCCTCACAAAATATTATGTTGCTGGGGTCAAAAAGTATTTTTCCCCCATGATACCACGGATTTCTCCGCACTTCGTGCTCACGAAATTCTGAAACACCTCAAATCCGCCTGCAAGTTTTGTGCGCGGGATTCGGGTCCGCGTCAGCAGACATTATATGGGACTTCCGTCCAGAACCGCTTCCTTAAGCACATCCCCCTCGTATCTCAGTTTGAGTGAGAAGAACGGCGCATTCTCAGCCAGCAGCCGCAGAAAAATTTTATCCCCCTCCCAGAGGTTGAGTTTTTCGATCTCTGAGATAGGAACCCATTCGAGAACACCTTCGTCCGTGACAAATCCCTCAGATTTCTGCTCTCCCAAAGCGCACGATTCCAGCCCCTGCTCTGCACATTCTCCTGCCCCTGAAGCATTCAGCCCCGAACTGTCTTTTTGGGTTTCTCCTGTTCCTGAAGCATTCAGCCTCGAACTGTCTTTTTGGGTTTCTCCTGTTCCTGAAACATTCAGTCCAGAAATGTTCTCTTCTGCTTCTGAAGCGGTCCGTTCCGGATTTGCCGTTTCCGAGGCGCACTTCCCCTGTCCTTTCTTCGCAGATTTCCCCATTTTCGGTATTTTCTCTGCAAAGTCAGCGTTCTCCGCACTGTCTTCCGGAAACTCCGCTGTATACAGGCACATGTATTCCGTCCCCCAGAGATCCGACACAAAAGTCACCAGCCCCCGGAAGCGGAACGACCGCAGCGTCAGACCCGTTTCCTCCTTCGCCTCGCGGAGCAGACATTCCTCCGGGCTCTCCCCTTCCTCAAAATGACCGCCGATCCCGATCCATTTGTCCTGATTTTCATCATTCTCCTTGCAGACGCGGTGCATCATCAGGTAACATCCGTCGTGTTCAATATAACATAGCGTCGTCAAAGGACTTTTCATAGCCGCCTCCCTCCGAAATTCTGATCCTGTCCGTCACATTCCGCTGCAGCTCCGTACTCCGAAAACTCTCCCGGTCTACAGTTCCACCACCGTCATCTCATGTCCCACTGCCGGCAGAAACTTTTCAAAAATATCTCTCGATTTTGCCTTCAGGCTCGACGTGTTGACGCATGGATGGAATCCGATGTATTCCGTCTCCAAAACTTCCCGGTCCACAAGCAGCCGCACATGACATTCCGTGTCATTCATCAGTCCCATAATGCTCACCGCTCCCGGGTGAATATGAAGATACTGTTCCATATGCTCCGCATCCGCAAACGAGAGACGCGCGCATCCAAGCTGCTTCGACAAATCCTTCGTCCGGAACGGCTTTTCCCCCGGCATCAGGAGCAGATAAAAATCTGTCTTCTGACGATTACAGAGAAACAGATTCTTGCAGATATGAATATCGAGTTTCTCATCAACGCCGTGACACGATTCAATTGACGGCGTTACCTCGTGATCTACCCTTTCATACATAATATTCAGTTTATCAAGAAGGTCATAGACCGCAGTCTCCTCCGGAGTTCTGCCGGAAACATCTTCCGGCCTGCCCTTATACAAAGGAGAAATCCAGATTTCATCCTTTATCCCAAACATGGTTCTGCAGAGATTCCGCCCGGTTCTGGTCACAAATATTTTCCGCAAAACGCTCCGGACTGTCTTCTCCTCCGATTTATCCTCAAACAGATTTACCAGAAAATCCGCCTCCACGAGAATTCTGTAATCAATGCCGTCGATATCTGTATACGTGTGGTGATGTCCCACCAGATAGCTGACCCTCTCCGCCACATTCGCCGGATAACCGGTCTCAAGAAGCATCTTCTCCGCCTCCGGCGCTCCTTCCTTCTCCTGCAGCGGACCCTCACATCTTCCATATTTCTCTTCTGCGATCTTTATTCCGATATCATGTACCAGCGCCGCCGCTCCGATAAGCTCCGTCTGCGCTTCGTCAAGCCCCTCTCCATACGCGATCTCCTTCGCGAATGTATAAACCTTTATAAAATGCTGTATCCTGGCCGGATCTCCCGAATACCAGTCGGTCATCCGCTCCAGCAGCTTATGTTCTCTGTCCATACAACTTCCTCCCGCCCTGCGTTTTTCTGCACGCTGTGGCTTTTTTTCTGCGTTCCCTTCGGGCTCTGCCCTTTTCCTCTCTCAGATCCGTCAGGAAGCTCTTTTTTTCCTCGCCCCTCCATGTCCGCCGGGAAAACCCTGATTTACAGACTTCCCTTCTGCTCTCACTTCAGCCGGAACAATCCGCTGTCCTTTGCAATGACTTTCACCGTGATGCTGCAGTCCGCGATATGTTCATAATTCATCTCCAGCGAATAATTTACATTCACCTCAATCATATCATCGCTCTCGCTGATCTTCATCTCCTTTACATCGATGCCAGCCATCATGTTTCCATACGGAGTAAAATACCAGCTCGTATTTTTTTTGTCCCTCTCAAACACCATCTCTGTCCGCAGAGGTCCCTTTTTCTGAAGCTCCATCTTCCCATCCTGAAGCTTAATGCAGTTCTTTATAATCTCTTTTGTGCCTTCCACCAGCTCATCATAAAGAATATAATGTTTTCCATTCCGGTAATAATATTTACCGGCAGATATCACCTCGATTTCATCATCTGTCTCCTCCTCCATCACATGAAGACCCTTAACGCTGACTATAACCTCTCTCGTCATAACTCTTTGCTCCTTTGTGTCTCATCCTTGTCTGCGCCGCGATTCCCTCACTTTCTACGATTTTCCATGCAGGCTGCAGCACTTTTATGCCTCCTGTGAATTTTGTCTGTTACTGTTCACTCCGTGACCAGCAACAACGCTCCGCGATGCACAGACTATGGCTGTCCATTCAATACTCTTCTATATTAATCTTTCCGGTCGTCTCAACTTCAAACGGCAGGATCGAATTCGCGAAACGGCAGAATTTATCCGCAGCATCGCTGACAAAAAACCGGTACTGTCCCGGATACGGCCTGCTGCCTTTTGCCGGATTTCCTTTTGTGAGATCTTTCGCCCCAGGATTTTCTCCCGTGAAGCGCTCTTCCTTCCTGTCTTTTGCAACAGGTTTCTCCTGCGTGAGATCTTTCGCTCCAGAATTTTCTCCCGCGAAGCACTCCGTCTCCATGTCCTTTGACACAGCTCTCTCCTGCGTGAGATCTTTCGCCGCAGAACTTTCTCCCGCGAATCTCTCTTTCTTCCTGTCCTCCGCTGCGGGACGGGAAATCGGATCCCCCGGATTTTCCAGTCCCTCGGTTTTCAGCAGTTCCCCGAGTTCCCGCGCTGTCTCGTACGCCGGATTCACCAGATTCACGGAATCTCCCGCAATCTTTCGGATCAGCGAGCGCAGCAGCGGATAGTGTGTACATCCGAGAATCAGGCTGTCGATCTCCTCCCGCAAAAGATCCTCCAGATATCTGCGCGCCACTTCCTCCGTGACCGGATCTTTGAGCCATCCCTCCTCGACAAGCGGCACAAAAAGAGGGCATGCCTTGCCGTATACCCTGATATCCGGATTCTGTTCGCAGATAAATTTTTTATACATTCCGCTGTTGATCGTGCTTTCTGTACCGATCACGCCGATTTTTCCGTTTTTCGTTGTCTCCGCCGCCACCTTCGCGCCCGGCTTCAGCACACCGATGATCGGAATGTCCAGTTCCCTTTCCACCTCATCCAGCGCAAGCGCGCTCGCCGTGTTGCAGGCAATCACGATCGCCTTGACGTTCTGTGTCCGCAGAAAACGAATAATCTGTCTCGAAAAACGAATAATCGTGTCTTTGGACTTGCTTCCATAAGGAACACGCGCCGTATCTCCGAAATATACAATTCTTTCATTCGGGAGATTCCGGATGATCTCCCGCGCCACCGTCAGTCCGCCTACGCCGGAATCAAAAACTCCGATCGGAGCTCTGCAGATACCAGCCGCATCTGTCACCTTCATTTCCAACTACCCCTTTTTATTATTCCCAAAATCCTGTTCCCGTGCAGTTTATCTGTACTGTTCACTCCGTGACCAGCTAACAGCGCTCCAAAATCCTGAAACACCTCAAATCCACACAGTTTTCCATGAAAAATGGCTTCTGTATGGAGAGCAATTCACGGACCAGGCATTCATACCCTGCAGCGCAGGACGCCGCCGTCCGGAAAATCACGGAAAGATAAGCGGCTCGCCATCCAGAAACGCAAAGCAGACCGCTTCCTCTCTGAGAAATTCCGCCCTGCCGTTTGTCGCCTCTGTCACCGCCTCTTTCAGTTCTGCCGTCTGGGTCTCGGGAACCAGCGTTTCTATTACTACAATATCCGTATACTCTGAATTTGTGATAGAAAGTCCTCTTTGTCCCAGCAAATACTGGATTTTTCCGATCCCATTATAATCCGTGCGGATCGAAAGGAGCGCTCCTGTCTTTTTCTCGATGATCCTGCTCCCTTTAAGGCCCTCCTGCACTGCGCGCGAATACGCCCGCACAAGGCCTCCTGTTCCAAGCAGCGTCCCGCCGAAATATCGCGTCACCACGACCGCCGTATTATGTACATCCTCGCCAAGCAGTACATCCAGCATCGGTCTGCCCGCGGTCCCCTGTGGTTCCCCGTCGTCACTGCAGCGCTGAATCTGATGATTCTCCCCAATCACAAACGCGGAACAGTTATGCGTCGCGTTCCAGTATTTTTTCTTCATTGCCGCGATAAACGCGACTGCCTCTTCCTCACTCTCCACAGGACGCACCGTCGCGATGAAACGCGATTTCTTTTCAATCAGTTCGCCCTCGCCGCCCTCATAAACAATCTTCATCTGTTTCACCGGTAGACAGTCCCCCTCTTCTTTTGCCTGTCGGATAAAAGTCCGCGGCCAGTTTTTTTGTTCCACATCTGATTATACCCCATGAAAGAATAACAGGCAAGAGAGAGGCGCGTATAAAAATCCATCCACTTTTACCCTCCATTGAATTCATGACCCATCACTGCGCCGCAGAAAATGGATCTGTGTTCAACCCTCCTTCGTATATTTTTCTTCTTTTCCGGAACACTATGTCATATCGGAAATTTCATCCTTTTTCAGTATGCGGACAAATCCCCAAACGTTTCTCGATACAGAAACCCCTCCACTGGAGGCTTTTCTGCATACTCGGGTATGCATAGAAATGCCACTTTCGTGGCATTTTGCGCGGGAAACGCCGTGGTCAACCATGGAATGAACAAAGAGATTTCCATGGTCCGCGCGGGAAGTGGGCTGTAAGACATAAAACATCACTTCCCGGCTGCCCGTTTTCGAGGCAGCCCGCACCCTCTCTGAATCCTGCTGAAATTTTCCAGAATGGCATAGAAGGGAGAATCCCCATGAACGAACAACACACAGATCACATAAATCCAGAAAAAGAAACGGAAATTTCGGATTCCTGCACTACCCTTGTGCCGGATGGAAAGAAAGCTGTAGTGTCTGCCAGAACAAATTATTCCGAAGAACTGTCCGGGACAGAAGAATCTTCTGCTCAGCTTCCGGAACATGACCGCGGGATTTTCCGTCGGTTTTTCGAACGGTTTCTCGATTTTTCCCGCCGATTCTCCGGATGGTTCTGCGATCTTTCTGATTGTCCCGAGGAACAGGAGCCTGAAGATTCCTTTGATTCTGAAGATCCTCTGGATTTCTCCCATTCACGCGGATATGTTCCGCCATCCCACGCTGGCACGGATTCCTCCTTTTCGCCTTCGCATAGTCATGGTAAAACACATTTCGCGAATTTTTCCGCCTGTCGCGGACACTCTCAGCCGCCTCATGCAGACTCCTCCCCTTCGCGAAAAGAAAAGCGCCGCCGGATCTTCCGCCGCGTCCTTTTGTCCGCCGGTATTGCCATGCTCGCACTCGTTGTTTTATCCGGAATATCCGCCGCATATCTGATCGCGGCGGCCCCCGACATCGACGCGCTCACCGTGTCTCCCTCCGAATCGGCGACTTACATTTATGATCAGGACGGAAACATTCTCCGCAAGCTGACGCTCTCCTCCTCCAACCGGGAGATCGTATCTCTCGACGAGATTCCGGAGTCCCTCCAGAACGCGATTGTCGCGATTGAGGACGAACGATTCTTCGAGCATGGCGGCATCGATCTGCGGGGAATCGCGCGCGCTTTTCTGAACGGCCTCGCCAAAGGCAGATTTTCCGAAGGGGCCAGCACCATCACACAGCAGTTAATCAAGAACAGCGTATTTACAGAGTGGACGCAGGAAAATTCATTTCTGGACCGGCTGAGCAGAAAGATACAGGAGCAGTATCTTGCCATCCGTCTGGAAAAACAGATGTCAAAAGAAGAAATCCTGGAAGATTACCTCAATATCATCAATTTCGGTTCCGGATGCTGCGGCGCTCAGGCCGCGTCGCGCCGCTACTTCGGCAAACCTGCCTCTGAGCTGACCTTGTCGGAATCCACTGTCCTCGCCGCGATCCCGCAGAATCCGACCGCGATGAACCCAATCAATTTTCCAGAAAACAACAACCGCCGCCGCATGGTCGTCCTAAATTATATGGAAGAACAGGGATATATCACAGCAGAGCAGCACGAAAAGGCGCTGACCGACAACGTTTATGACCGCATCCGTGAGTACGATGCCGGATATGAAGACAATTCCGTCTATACGTACTATGAAGATGCGCTGATCGATCAGGTGATTGATCTTCTGACCGGAGAAAAAGGATACTCCTACGATCAGGCATACCACGCCGTCTACAGCGGAGGACTCCGTATCACCTCCGCCCAGGATCAGCGGATTCAGGATATCTGCGATCAGGAATTTGCAAATGAACAGAATTTCCCTGCCGGTACGCTGTACGGAGTCGACTACGCACTCAGCATCGCGGATGCGGACGGTATTGTCACACATTACGGACAGGAACATCTGCGGAAATACGTCCGGGAAAATCTGGACGCTTCTTTCAACCTCATGTGCCAGGACACAGAGACCGTTCAGAATTACGCGGACGCATTCCGGGAGGCCATGCTTGCTTCCTGTCAGAAAACGGACAGCGCCGATTCCGGTAACAGCGGCAGCTCAGACAACGGCGGCAGCCCGGAAGATTCCGGCACAAACAATGACAGCTCAGACAGCAACGGCAGTTCGGGAGATTCTGGCGCAAACAATGACAGCTCTTCCGGCTCCGGCAACACGGAAGATTCCGGCGCAAATAATGACAGCTCTTCCGGCTCCGGCAGTCCGGAGGATTCCGACGCAAACAACGACGATTCTTCCGGCTCCGACAGCGGCGGCAGTTCGGAAGATTCCGGTACAAATGTCCCGCAGATTCTCGCCGAGCGCCTCACTTTCTCGCCGCAGCCGCAGGCTTCCGTCGTTGTCATTGACCAGACCACCGGATTTGTCCGGGCAGTCGTCGGAGGACGCGGCGAAAAGACAGCCAGCCTAACGCTGAACCGCGCGACGGACACCACGCGGCAGCCAGGATCAACCTTCAAGATTCTGACCGCTTACGCTCCCGCGCTGGACGTCTGCGGCAAAACACTCGCGAGCGAGTACGAAAATCAGCCCTGTGAATACCAGGACGGAACTCCGGTCAGCAACTGGGATCTGAATGATTACTCCGGCCCGACAAGTATCCGGGACGCCATCGCACGCTCCATCAATGTCGTGGCAGTCCGGTGCATCACGGAGATCACCCCGCAGCTCGGTTTTCAGTATGCGCAGAAATTCGGGATTTCCACCCTGCATGAAACTTATGAGTCCGGCGGAAACTATTCCTCCGATATTGTGCAGCCGCTTGCACTTGGCGGTATCACACAGGGAGTCAGCAATCTTGAACTTTGCAGCGCGTACGCCGCCATCGCAAACGAAGGTATCTACCATACGCCAAAATTTTTTACAAAGATCACGGACCGGCACGGCAATGTCATCGCGGATTATACAGCGCTGAGCGATACGTCCGGCGATAACGCCGGAGACAAAAACAAGGCGGACAATAAGAACAGCAGTAAAAATAGTCATAAAAATAAAACCGATGAGGAATCAGACGGAATCGAAGTCATCAAACCTTCTACTGCCTGGCTCCTCACCGACGCGATGAAAGATGTGGTAAGCAGTGAAAGCGGAACGGCCTACGGCCTGATCTCCGCAGGGGCAATGCCTGTCGCAGGCAAAACCGGAACGACCTCCAGCTACAAGGATATCTGGTTTGCCGGCTATACGCCGTATTATACCTGCTGCGTCTGGGGCGGGTACGACAACAACGACAGTCTGCCCGACAGCTCCACTTATCACACTTACAATAAGACACTGTGGAGTTCCATCATGACGCGTATCCATGCCTCCCTGCCGCCAAAAGATTTCGCATGCCCTGACGACATCATCGCCGTAAATCTGTGCAGCGAGTCGGGCCTTCCTGCCGTCAAGGACGGCTGCATGGACATCCATCAGGAATTTTTTGAAAAAGGAACGGAACCTTCCGGAAAATGTCCGCTCCACAAGCCTGTCCCTGAGACGGAGAAACATGTAATTTACCAGGATATCCTGGACGAACTCTTTTCAAAAACCGGGAAAACCAAAGTACCGGACGACACGGAGATTTCTCCGGTAAATCCGGGAACTCCCGGCACAACCAAATCCCTAGACAGCTCAGAAACCTCGTCGGCAAATCCGGGGACTTCCGACACAACCAAAACTCCGGACAGTTCAGAAACTTCACCAACAGTTCCGGGGACTTCCGGCACAACCAAAACTCCGAACAGCTCAGAAACCTCGTCGGCAGATCCAGGGACTTCCGGCACAACCAAAACTCCGGACAGTTCAAAAACTTCACCGACAGATCCGAGGACTTCCGGCACAGACAAAACCCTGAACGGCTCAGAAACTTCGTCGGCAGATTCAGGGGCCCCCGGCACAGACAAAATCCTAGACAGCTCAGAAACCTCGTCGGCAAATCCGGGAACTTCCGACACAACCAAAACTCCGGACAGTTCAGAAACCTCGTCGGCAAATCCGGAGGTTCCCGAAAATGCCGGGACCTCAGGCAGTTCCGGGACTCCGTCCAACTTTGACAATAACAGTTCGGATGCCACTGGAATCCCGGGCAGTTCCGAGTCCGAGTCTCCAGACGGCAGCGGCTCTCCAAACAGCTCCTCATCTTCCGGTCAGCCGCAGACAACTTCTCTGGAGGACATGATCGACCAGCTTACCCGGTACAGCCTGCCATAAAATAATTTTCCGCTGCACAGCATACACTCTGTAGTTTTCCAGCAGCTGTACTTTGCAATACAGGGGGCTGTGAAACATGCATCTGTTCACAGCCCCCGCTTTTTTGTTTCTTTCGTTTTACTGTCACCCCGTGACCAGCAGCAACGCGCCGCGATACAACAAAAAAATTTCTTCCATATTTATTGAAAGATCACTATTTTTGCCTCACTCTCTGTATCTGTCATTTCTTTTTTCGTTTCTTCTTCCGTCTCTTCTTCTGTTTCCCCGGCTTCCGGCTTTGCATCCGTCAATTCGCTCATCCTCTCTTCTGTCGCTTCTTCTTCCGCTTCAGTTCCGAACAGACGAATCAGATTTTGCGATATTGTGCCTCCGACCTTCCGCATTTCTTCCTCCGACAGGTCAAAAAGCATCACCGGGTCTTCCGGCTGTACAAGATCTTCCGGACGCGCCTGAACACGGATCTGCCCTCTCAGCATCTCTGTACTGTTCCCATTCTGTTCAAATGTAATCCGGTCAATATCCCAGACAAAATTTTCCCCCGGAACAACATCCGTAAACCTGCTCTCAACCTGCGTTGTCGTCTCTTTTCCGGTTTCCTGGTCTGTCAGAGAAAAAGTGAGGTCGTAATGTCCGGTTGCTGAATTAAATTTTTCAGAGAACAGACTGCGGTGATGGAGAACCTCCTGTTCTTCATCCCTGACATAAAAATCGATATCCGTACCTGCAGTCCCGTCCATTTCTTCCCAGAAGCTCATCTCAAATTCGAGGGAACCCTCCCGGAGAACTTTTGTACCGGAAGAAGTTTCCACTTTGATTCCTCCGGAATCCACGTCAGCTCCATCTGCCTGCTGCTCTGCAGTTTCAGAACTGTCAACGTTCACGAACCCTCCTGCTGCCCCCGACGCATCCACAAAAATCGTTCCTGTGATCCTGTCCAGCCTGTTGTCCCGTACGTAACATTTTATCGACGGATTTTCCGGAACAACTTTTTCAAACTCTTCAAATTCTTCCTCCAGTCCTGTTCTGACCTGCTCAAATTCATATTCTGTGACCGCCCCGAGCGTTTTCATCGGACTATAATAGAGATCGAACCATCCAAGATACAGCTCTCTGACCGCCTCCATTTTCATTTCTATGGAATAAACGGTCTCATCCTCTTCTTTTTCTCTTGTACAAACCAGGCTCTCCAGAAAAGTATTCAGAAGTTCCTGGTACTGTTCCTCTATCGTCTCTTCATACCCGTAAAGTTTTTTGAGTTCGTCCTTCCACACATCCAGATCTTCTTTATCCGGAAAAATTTTCAGTTCAAGCCCTCTCTCATCCGGAGGTATTTTTTCCGCGGCATCCGCCGCCCAGGAATCCTTCATCCGCTCATACAAATTGCCCGAACGGACTCCCAGCGATTTCTCATAGAACTGAGGAGCCGACAGATCCAGTATCTCTTCATCCCCATACAGTTCAAAATTGAGCACGTCCTGACCCATCAGCGCAAATCCCAGATCAAGCATCCACTGTTTCCTGACCGGATCCACCTGCGCCCGCAGTTTATAAGAACTACTTTCCCTGATAATATCAAAAAACTCTGATTTCTGCGCGGCCCCTTCTCCAGGTTCTGCCCGGAGCTCAAAAGTCATTCCCTTTCCGGCAATCGCCTTCTCCAGTTCATCCAGTCCCAAATATTGCGCGATCGCTGAACGGCTCCTTCTGTCCTGTATTGTCTGTTCCAGCAGTTCCCTCAGCCCTTCAAGCGGTTCTCCTGCAATCTCTTCTGTTTCAGATTCTGTTTCCGTTTCGGATTCCGTCTCAGATTCTGTTTCTGTTTCGGATTCCGTCTCCGTTTCAGGTTCCGTCTCAGATTCTGTCTCCGTTTCAGGTTCCGTCTCAGATTCTGTCTCCGTTTCAGGTTTCGTCTCAGATTCTGTCTCCGTTGTGGATTCCGTTTTCATCTCAGACTCATCCGCGGATGTTTCCGTCTGTGTTCCCGTCCCTCCTGCGAACGTTCCTGTCTGCGCTCCCGTTCCACTTGCGGGCCTGCTCGTCTGGGTCCCCGTCCCTCCCGTGGACGGTCCTGTCTGCGCTCCCGTTCCTCCTGTAGATGTCCCCGTCTGCGTTCTCGCTCCTCCCGCGGTTGTTCCTGTCTGGGTTCCCGTCCCTCCCGTGGACGGTCCTGTCTGCGTTCCTGCTCCTCCCGCAGGTCTGTTCGTCTGCGTTCCCATTCCACTTGCAGGCCTGTTCGTCTGCGTTCCCGTTCCTCCTGTGGGCGTTCCTGTCTGTGTTCCTGTTCCACTTGCAGGCTTTCCCGTTCCCCCTGTGGACGTTCCCGTCTGGGTCCCCGTCCCTCCCGTGGGCGGTCCTGTCTGCGCTCCCACTCCTCCTGCGGGCGTTCCCGCCTTGGGTTCCGTCTCCTTCTCCGTTTGCTGCGGGGTCCAGGGTTCCTCCGCCGTAAGATCGATCTCTTCCTCCACGATTATGAGATTATCCGAAAGAGAACCGACTGTTCCCGATGTTTTTTCGCCAGGCTGCTCTCCGACCAGAACATACTCTCCGGAATTTTCCCACAGGGAAATATCCTCCGCGTTTGCCGTCACAGCATCATTTATGAACATGGCAAAAGCCAGCAGGATCACAAAGATTCCTCCTGGCAGCCGGTTTCTCTGGTTTTTCTTTTTTCCCATAAGTTCTCCTGTCTGTTTCCTCATGCATTATCCATCAGCTTCAGCATCTCCAGTGCACTTCTGAAAGATCTTGTCGCATTCTGCTCAACCCACATAATATCTCCCTGCCAGGTTGTATTCTGGCGATACTGTACATAAACCACGAATGTGGACAGTTCTCCCCGATGCTTCAGCAGTTCCTCCTGTTCAACCACCTTCTCAGGTTTTTTCTTTCCTGACGGCGTATTCACAGGATTTTTTTCCTTGTAATTCCGCATCATGGTGGAAGACTGCGGATAATTAATACTCTCCATCACATCCTCCATCAGATTCAGAAGGTGGTATTCATTCACAAAAGGCTCTGCTTCCTTATTATAATAGTGATACATCCTGCCCATACTCAACTGTTTTTCCCTTTTGTCAAAGCAAACCACCATAAGATCAGGCGCCGCTATATTGATCCGGTTAAAATTACTCCTGTTCATACTTTTTCCTCCGTCAGGTCTTTTTTGTGATCTTCTCCTAATCCCATCCCATACCTTTCTGGAACCAGTTCAGCTTTTCCTCTTCCATAATCTCATCAATCTCCGCCACAGACGCAATATAGTAACTTACCTGATACTCGCCTTTCCTGATCATCCTGCCGAAAGAACGGTCGATCCTGTTCGATACTTTCGCGCAGTTTTCCTGATTAATCCCCGGGAGCATCACCAGATACTGCCTCTGATTATATTTCGTGTAAAAATCCCCCCGCCGGAGCGTCGACATAATCGCCTTCCTCAGCATAGCGGAAACCTCCTGCTCCCTCAGATCATCACCGCTGTCCTCTCGTCCATGTTTCATTGTGCAGAGCATAATATAGACAGACATACCATTTCGTTCCATCATTCTGCTGATGACATGATAAATATCAACAAAACTCGGGTAGGTGCAGTAATAGGCTCCCAGCGTCTTTTCCTTCTCCCTGAGCCGCTGTTTGATATCCTGAAGCACACCTGTCGACTGCGAAATCCGGTCCGCCATGATATGAGAACGGCTGATCAGCTCCGGAGAAGGCGGAAGTCCCAGTTCGTCAAAAAATAATTTTGTTACCTTTTCATAGACAGACATGGCTTCCCGGAATCTGGACATGGAAATAAGGCTGTCAATCTGCCACAGCGCCCAGTCTTCAAACGGATAAATTTCCGCCGCAGTACTGCTGAGACGATAGACATCCTCATATCTCTCATTTTTGCCGAGCCATTCAAGCAGGACCTGAAGCGCGGAAGAATACAGCTCCTGATAATGAATATTCCGGACGGCCGCCCAGTCCTCTCCGATCATGTTAGGAAGAAATTCCCCTGTATAGAGCTTACAGGCCTCAAGGAAAAGCTCCATCTTCTCTGAAGTATCCTCCGTGTTCTTTCCCCGCGTGATCAGATCCTCAAACTGAAGCGCGTCCACTTCCACGGGAATCGATTCATTCCACCGGCACATCCCATTCTTAATTATAATATAATTGCTGTCGGGAAACCCTGCTGATTTCAGCTGTTTTCTCAGGCGAAAAATCGTGTTGTTGAGGCTTCCGTTTTTGTTTTCAACTTCCTCTCTCCCGTACAGGGAATCTGCAAGGCTGGTTTTTGCGATTCCTCCCTCTTTCACATTGATCAGAATAAGTTGAAGGAGCTGCATAGACTTGGAGGTCGTATTTCTGTCCAGAGCAATCTCCTTACCCCCATAATAGAGAGAAAAACCTCCCAGCATTTTGATTTTCAGTATATTTTCCGGCATAAATAACTCACCTCTTAAATACTTTATAAAACTTGCAGGTCATAAAAACTGCCTGCTGCTCTTATTCCACTACAGCGAATCAATTATTTCACAAAATAGTTCCCGTTCAAATCTTTTCCATATTTCTTTTAACATTTCCATATCTTTTTTCTTTGTAATCGTATTATAACACAAAAACTATTTCTTGTATTCTTTCATCTTCTTTATTTTTAAAAATTTTAACATTTTTTGGAAATAATTTTTCCGCCGACCCATGCAGACATACTCCCCTTCACACAAAAAGCAGAGCCGTCAAACAGCTCTGCCCTGCAATATATTATTTTTTTTCATTTCACGCAGATTCCGGAAAAATGCAGACAACATTGTACTGCATTCCTCCTCCAGAACCCCTCTTGTCACTTCCACCTGATGATTAAACTGCTCCATTTCAAGCAGATTCAGAATAGAACCGGCGCACCCCGCCTTCCCGTTCATACTTCCGATAACCGCTCTCGTAATCCTGGCCTGCACAATCGCTCCGGCGCACATCTGACACGGCTCCAGCGTAATATAGATTGTACATCCCTCAAGCCTCCAGTCCCCCAGCTTCCGGCTTGCCTTGCGGATCGCGTTGATCTCAGCATGCGAAATTGTACTGTGGTCCACATTTCTTCTGTTGTAGCCGCGCGCAATGATTTTATCCTCATACACAATCACACAGCCAATAGGCACCTCATTCAGCGCGGCCGCTTTCTTTGCCTGTTTCAAAGCTTCCTTCATATATTTTTCATCCACAGTCATGAATTTTCCCTCACTTTGTCTTTGCGCAGATGAGCGCCTCTGCCGCGCAGTACCGTTCCCCCGACCCATGCAGGCATGATTTCTTCCTTTTGCTTTTGCGCAGCTTTCGAAAAAAAGCGCCCGGATATTCTATCCGGGCTGCTGTCCAGTCTTTTTCTGAAATGTTCTGTAAATTTATACCGTGCGCCGCCCTTTGAACGCATACCCCAGACGTTACCCTGACAGTTAACTCGGCCCAGGCACCCTTACGGCACACAGAAGGTTCCGCTTAGTGCTGCTCCGTTCCCGACCTGACACGGTTCACGGATTCCTGTTGCGCAAGACCCAAACGTCAACATCACTTATCAGGGGCAGCTCCACAGTAGTACGCCCTCGGTTTGGCATCACCCCTGCTGTAGCGGATTGCAGGTACAGGGCACCGCTATCTCCCCGGCTGCACGGTACTTGTAACTATACAGACTTTTCGTATTTTTGTCAAGCCTGCTTTTAGCAAAGCAAAAAAATATCTTGAAAACTTTCTGGAAAAAGAGTTGACGAACTTTTCCTTCTGCATTATAATTGTAAAGCGGTGTTGGAAAACTGACGCCGAAAATCCATAGCTTCGCTGCAGGCACGCGGCGAGTCATTGTTATGGATCTGTCCATGGAGATGTACCCAAGTGGCTGAAGGGTCCGCACTCGAAATGCGGTAGGCCGGCTTTCCCGGCGCAAGGGTTCAAATCCCTTCATCTCCGTTTTTATAGCAAACGACAAAAATATTTGCCGTTTGCTATAAACCCTCCGGAGGATGCGCACGAATTTGAAGCGGAAAACTGCCGCTTGAGCGGCACAAATTCGGCGCAGGGAACGAGCAAAACGAAAATCGTTTTGTCGTTCCCTATAGAATTATGAAAAGAGGCAGTGAAATCAAGCAGGAGGCGGTTTCTCCCTCCTGCTCGCCGCACGGCCCAGGTGCTGCGCCAGCAGCTGATTTCCATGCCTGGGCCTGCACATAAAAACCCAAAAGAACACTTTCAGGAATAGAATCTGAAAGTGTTCTTTCTTTTATGTATTATTTATCTGCCTGCTGTTTCTCTTTTATATTCCGGATAAATCCTGCACCAAAGAACTCAGTTATTTTAGTAATCAAGCGCTACGGAGCTGGCTCTCTCAGCCGCCGTATCCGTCACATTCCGGGCTACTTTTCCGCTCTCTGTCTCTTCGATCTTTACTACATCCTTCTTCGCGTCGCCGGATGTCTTGAACTCCATCT